>CAXBDO010000250.1:0-4110 GCA_963974165.1 uncultured Aequorivita sp. | reverse complement strand
ATAATAATAACGCCATTCGCCTTGTTGCAATCCATCTTTATAGCCACCTTGGTTGTCGATTTTTCCATTTTTATGGTAGTTGGCGTAATAGCCCACTAGCGAATCATTTTTATAATTGCCCATCCATTCGGTAGTGCCGTCTGCATAGTAAGAAGTATAGATTCCCTGCGCCAGGTCATTTTCAAAAGTGCCCTTGCCGGTAAGGTTTCCGTCTTGACCGTAGTATTTCCACTCGCCCTTGCGGCCTCCGGAAACGTCATAAAGCCCTTCCGAAGTAAGGTTGCCATTGGTAGCGAAACCGTTGTAGTAAAACTCGCCGCCGCGTTTTTTACCTTCCTTAATAATTTCGCCCTTCTTATTAAAAAATCTATAATCTATAACGTCGCCTTTTTTATAGGTGTAGTTGTAAAATTTCTTGCCGTCAAAATCGTAAAAAGTATAGCTGCCGTCCAGTTTGTCGTCTACATAAGTACCTTCACTATTTATGGTACCGTCAGGATAATAGGTTATATAGTTTCCTTGAAGAAGATCGTTTTTGTTTATGCCGGCCCCAGCTAGCTTCCCGTTAGTATGGTAGGCTTTAACTGGACCTTCCAGCTTGCCGTCTACATATGTGAATTCATTTGAAACCTGGCCATTTAAGAAATAGATTTTTTCAACACCACTTCTTTTGCCATCCTTAAAAGGAATTTCGGAAAACAGATTTCCATTGGCAAAATACTCGCTTGCCTTATCTACTACGTCATTCTTTTGGTACGGAATTATATACTCCGGAATTTCTTCGCCCACCATAAAGTAAGATGTGTAGGTACCGGAAAGTTCGCCATTCTTAAAATATTTTTTCTGCCGAAGGGCGCCGCTGTTGTAATAATACCGATATTCCCCTTCAACCTCGCCCGCTTTATAGGTAGAGTTTACAGACAATTGCCCGTCTGGATGGTAAAGAATATTTTCGCCATCCAATTCGCCATCTTTATAAACCGCCGTTTCCAGCACTTGTAATTTATCGCCGAACCAGGTCCATTTGCCGTGGCGCTCTCCTTTATCGTTAAAGTTTGCTTCGGCCATAATTCTACCAACATTGTTGAAAAATACCCAGGGGCCAATTTTATCGCCATCGGCGTTTAATGCCCCCATGCCGCTAATGGAAAATTCATTGGCATCGTATTGGTATTGAACAATTTTATCGCTGAAGTGCGGATGGTTGTCGCTTTTGGTAAGTGAGGTTAATGTAAGCACGGCCGGTTTTAGGAATTCGGTAATTTCCTTGGTGCGCTTTTCTACAATTTTTTTAAAGTCTTTGTTTTCTATGGAATAGGAAATGGTATAACTAAAAGCATCGAAGTGTTTGTTTTCGATTATCCATTGGTAAAACGGTACTATCTTTTTGCTCCAAAATCCGCCGTTGCCTTTAAAATCGGCAAGTTTCACCAATAGGGCGTGATTTTGCTTGGTTAGGGCGAAATCTAAGTCGTTGTCTATTTTATAATCTTTGTTTAGGGCAATGCGGTTGCTGATAATTAAATCTATTTCGTCAAAAGCCTTGTCGTCTTCCGAAAGCACTAGCCCAGGGGTTCGTTTGTTTTCATTTTCGGAACCTACCATTGTATTTAAAGCCTTAAGCCTGGCGAACGAATAAGACAAATCTGGCTCTATCATTAAAGCTAAATTATAAACCATGAGCGCCTGTGAAGGTCGTTCCTGCGCATAATAAATTGAGCCAAGCTCCATATAGGCTCGGGTGTAAAATGGGCTGATGCCAATAACCTGCTCCAAAACCTTAACGGCTTCCTTAATTTGTCCGTTGCTGCGTAGGGCCACGGCCTTGTTGTAAAGCAACTGATAATTTGCGGGAAAAATCTTTAGGCCTTCGTCGTAAATTTTAAGGGCTTCCTCATATTTTTTTAGGTTTACGTAAGCCACCCCTTTGTTTTGGTAGTATGAGCTTCTTAGGTCGCCAAGATCCATTGGCATGCCTTCATCCAAAACCGTAACGGCATCGGCATATCTTTCCAAGGCCATTAGATAATATGATTTTCTGAGCAGGGCGCTGGGGTAAAGAGAGTCGTTTTTATTGACCTTTTCCAGAATTTCGAGAATGCCGTCGTAGTCTTCTGACTGCGCCATTGTTGTTACAGACTCATTAATTTGATCTACATCGATGATTTGTAGTTTATCTTGACCAATTGCAACGAAGCTGCTTAGCCAGATTGTGAGGAAGAAGTATTTTTTCATTTTTCAAATATAACAAACTCTTAAAATAATCTTAAAATTTATTTGGGAGTTATTGATAATATTGAGTTTATATAGGGGTTTATATTAGGAGTAAAATTTTAATCAGTTGTAATTCATGGTATTAAATTTATCTTTTAAAATTTGAAGTGTGTGTTTCTCTATTATAATTTTTTAAGCTCATTGTCTATCTGCTTATGTAATTGTTCCAATTGTGGCCCATATTCATCTGTATCCTCTACAATTGCTTTTTGAAATAATTCGAAAACTTGAATTCGAAGTTCGGAGTATCTCAATAGAATTTTGTTCTGTTCCTTCAGCTCCGAGGGTAAATCTTTAAAAGAGTTGGTTTTATTAATGATTTCAATATTTTCTTTCCATTTTGGAAGTATCATCACGTCCAATTCTTCCAGTAGTGTGTGTCTTGGTTCGGTATTTAAATGGTCGTAGAATACTAAGGTTTCGTTTTCGTTTTTTGAAAACTGCCCCATTTCAACTTCATATTTATCATATATTTCGTTGTCTGTTGAAAAATAAGCATACCCAAATACTCCAATTCCAATTATTAGCAGGGAAATCAAGCCAATACCGGCTGCCCTCCAACCAGAGAAAAAGGGATTGTTATTTTTCTTATGTGCCTTTAGAATATCCCCTTGTTTCCATTCTACAAACCCATAAATAAATGATGTATAAATTAAAGGAATTATCTGCTTTGGAATTTGGTCAACCATTGTTTCGGGAATCATAAATATTCCAACAAAAAGAACTAGCGTAGAAACAATGCCAATTATTAACGCGGTACGGCCTTCTTCAGGTTTATTTAAGGCTTTATAATTTTCGCCAATCAAATATCCCGCGGCTAATGGCCCGCCTAAAAAGGTAGCGACGCTTATGGCCGTTGCGGAATAAAGCTTAATGCTTTCAGTTTTATGGTCTGATAAATTTATGGTATTCATAATCTTTTGGCTAGGTATACAGGGTTGGGAATATTTAAATGGGTTTAAAATGTATTTCAGAATTCGGTACATCGGGCGATTTTTCCTTTCCAGAAACAATAATCAAGATCATTTTATCCTTCTCTAATGATATAATTCTTGAAGAAATTTTTTCACCTATTGCCAATTCTACATATTTTTTTTCAGGGAAAAATATCCACTTTCCTGTAATTACGTTTCCAGTATCTTCTATCAATTGGTAGGTGCCGTCTAAATTGAATAAAATATTGAAATCTTTTGCGCCCGGCATTTGCTCTATTTTTGTAGTTCCCAACATGGCATATTCAATTTCCCATTGTTTGATGAGCAAAGTTTCAAGTTCAGATTGTGACTGATTTATATTTTGGGAGAATAGAGAGGCATTGAGTTCTATTGAAAATACGAGGAATAACAATATTTTTTTCATGTATAAATTAGATCAGTTGGGGCTCATGCACAAATTGAGGCTACGCCATGGTTAATGCATCAATATTGCCTAAAGGCAGTCCAGTTTAATTAAAATTTTCAAAGTAAAACCCAAGAAGGCCTAGGGAAAGGCATTTAGGTTTAGGTGGGGAAGATTTTCAAATATAGTATTTAATTGTAAAGAAGCAAATAGGAGGGAGGAAATTAGCAATAATACTTGTTTGAGATAGGCACACTTTTGAAAAACGAACCAGCGGGCTAATACATTTCCAAAACAACAAGGCCAAAACCGTTTGCACCATTGAAAACAATCGAAGCATCGCTGCCATCTTCTATGGCCATTAAGTTTCCGGTTTCTAAGATATAATTCACATCTTTAAGCTGCAAATGGATAGGGCCAGAGTTAGCGTATAGAAATAACTTTTTGCACGTCTCTTTAGGTTTTAGGGTATAATAGCTACTAGCGTCCAGCACGATA
>CAXBDO010000249.1:0-4123 GCA_963974165.1 uncultured Aequorivita sp. | reverse complement strand
TTGGCGCAGACTGGGCTTATACTATGGACGGAAGCCAAGTGGGCGAACTGGAATACGAAAACTTTAACGCTGCCGGTGCCGTGGTAACCATAAAAGGGAAAATAGTTCATCCCGGGTATGCCAAAGGAAAAATGGTTAACAGCATGTACATTGCTACAGATTATATCAACTCCCTACCAAGGCTTGAAACCCCAGAGCACACTGAAGACCGAGAAGGGTTTTTTCACCTTCACAATATTCATGGATCTGTTGATGAAACAAAAATTCAATATATCATCCGCGATCACGACAAAAAACATTTTGAAGCTCGCAAAGAGATGATCCAAAAACTGGCAGACGATTTAAACGAGCAATTTGAAATGGAAGTTGTTACGGTTGAAATAAAAGACCAATATTTCAATATGCGCGAAAAAATTGAACCTGTAATGCACATTGTAAAAATTGCAAAACGAGCAATGGAAAATGCAGGTATTGAACCGATAATAAAACCAATTAGAGGCGGAACGGACGGATCGCAACTAAGTTTTATGGGGCTGCCTTGCCCTAATATTTTTGCCGGAGGCCATAATTTTCACGGAAGGTATGAATACGTTCCAGTAGAAAGTATGCAAAAAGCGGTAGAAGTAATTGTGAATATAGCCAAGATTGTAGGTCAAGGTGATGTAGAACAAACAAAGGATAAATAACCAAATCTTTAATTCAATATGAAAAAAATCGTTTGCGCAATTTTAATGGGAACATCTTTGATTGGATTTTCCCAAGAGGCTGAAAATTTTGAAGCCGGCCCACAGGAAAAACACGAAGTAAGACTGGACGCTTTTGAAGCTCTAGCTTTTACAACCATAGAGCTAAATTATGAATATGTAATTAGCAAATACTCGGGAGCCGGTGCGGCAATAAGCTTGAACTTAAATGATGAATCTATAGAATCTTACGGTCAGAATTTTGCTTTTACTCCATATTACCGTCAATATTTTCTGAATAAAAAGGAATTTGGAGCAAGGGGCCTTTTTGTTGAAGGCAGCTTACAACTATCTGCGGGGGAACACGAAGTATATTACAATAGTTACAATCCTGTAACAGATAGTTATATCGAGGGAACCAATAAGGAAAATTGGTTTGAAACAGGCCTTGGACTTGCAATTGGACAAAAATGGGTGAGCAACAATGGCTTTACTTTTGAAATTAGCGCAGGTGGAGGCCGCAACAATTTGGGCGCAGATTCTGCTCCCGAGGGTTATTTTAGAGGTGGCATTTTAGTTGGGTATCGTTTTTAGATAAAAGAAAAATTCAAAAAAAAAGCACCAAATTCCAAAGTAAAACTTGGAGTTTGGTGCTTTAAAATTTAGAATTAGTTTTACCTATTTCTTCGCTTTTATTTCTTTTACCGGCGCATTAAGTTTCGCGGTTCTTTCCATAGAGATGGCAGACCTTTCAAACTTTAATTTACCTGCGCCACTTTCAATAATACAAGTGCCATCGTCATAAAGCTCTAAAACCTTACCGTGCAAGCCACCGGTTGTAATTACTTTATCGCCTTTTTTAAGTTGGGCGGCAAACTGTTTTTCCTGTTTGGCTTTTTTCATTTGGGGACGTATCAAAAAAAGATACATAACCAAAAACAATAATATTATAGGTAAAAAACTTTGTATTTGATCCATAGCAATTATTTATTCCTAAGTGGTTAATATTAGGAAGTTGGAGTTTTTATTGGAGTTGTAGCACCTGCTTTAGGATTTACAAAAGCTTTAATGGTTAAAGTTTCTGTTCCAGCTTTGGTGTTTGTAGTAATAGTAACTGTTTTACTAACTTGGTTTTGACCGCTTCCGTTGAATTTTACCAACATCTCGCCAGAGTCTCCTGGAGCAATTGGGTCTTTAGTGTATTCTGGTACTGTGCAACCACAGCTACTCTTTGCGTTCACGATCATTAAAGGTGCATCACCTGTGTTTTTGAATTTAAACACGTGCTCTACATTTGTTCCTTGGTCGATAGTTCCAAAGTCGTATTGATTTTCATCAAAAGTAATAACTGGGAATTTACCAGATTCTGCATCACGCGCCTCAGCTGTGGCAACGTTTTCTTCGTTTACTTTATCTGCTGCATTGTCCTTACAAGAAGTAAAAGCAAATACAGAAAGTACAGCTACAATAAAAATTGATTTTTTCATGATATAATTTAATTTTATGTTTTTAGCACGCCAAAAATAGGTAAATTTTTACTTCTATAGAAGCCCCCGACCAATTTTATTCAACTTGCCAGACTCTGAAAATTCCTTCACCAATTTGTCTAAAATACCGTTTACAAATATGCTGCTTTTAGGGGTTGAATACTCCTTTGAAACTTCGAGATATTCATTAATTGTGGCCCTTACCGGAATGGATGGAAAATACAGAAATTCGGCTATTCCCATTTTCAGGATAATTAAATCTACATCTGCAATTCGCTCTTGGTCCCAGTTTGGCGTTTTGCCCTCTATTTGGGCGTTCAGCTTATCTTCATTTAAAATTACCTTGCGGAAAAGCTGCAGGGCATACTCACGGTCTTCGTCGTTTTTATAAAGACTTGGAACCAACAGAGCAGAAGCATTTTTATCTGAAAGCTTGCCCAACATTTTTACGATGGCGGTATTTACCAATGGAAAATCGTCCAGCCAAGTAAGGCGTTTGTCTTCAAGATATTCGTAAATCTTTTCGTTGGGGGCAATAACATCCTTATAGATGCGGATTACAAATTCCTGGTCTTCTTTATAGGTAGTGGTTTCTTTGGCAAGATAATCGTCATACCATTCCAATTGGCGCAGTTCATTGAAGAGAATAATTACATACTCACTATCCATTCGCCAGTAGTTAAGGCCCTTTTTTTCGATTATATCCGAAAAGGTAATATTTTCATCTATAACCTTAAGCAGCTTGTTTTCAACAAAGGTGCGACTCGGGTTTTTTTCCATGGCCGTTGCAAGATGTTTTTTCTGCGACCGGCTAAGAATGCTCTCGGCTTGCTCCTGTAACGACAAAAGCAATTGTACCATTAACAAGTACAAATCCTGCATTTGGTCTATACTGTTTAACAAAAACTTTTCCTGTGAATCTATATTCGGATCGGGACGCTGGTTATAGGCATAAACAGACTGCAAAACTTTTACTCGGATATGTCTTCTTGTAAGCATATGTTTTTTGAAAGAACTATTATAAAAGAAACAACGCACAAGTTTATTTTTGTGCGTTGCAAAGATAGTGTTTTAAGAAAAAGGATTACTATTTTTCGTTTTTTCTTGCATCAATTCTGGCTTGTGCCACGTTAAATGCCGCTTGATAGGTGGTAATGTTTTCGGCATCAGCCTTCTTTAATATCTCAAGCGTAGTATTGTAAATGTTTTCTGTTTTACGAATTATCTCCTTGCGGTCGTAATTTTCCAATTCTGCATAAACGTTAATGATTCCACCAGCGTTAATAAGGAAATCTGGAGCGTAAACGATGCCTTTTTCACGTAACATTTTACCGTGTTTTTGCTCTTCGGCCAATTGGTTGTTAGCAGCCCCAGCAATAATAGATGCCTTTAATTGGCTTATAGTATAATCGTCTACAGTAGCACCAAGCGCACAAGGTGCGTAGATGTCCATAGTCTCTGCGTATAGATTGTTTCCACCGTAAATTTCAACGCTGTATTTATCGCGAACCTCTTCCAATCTTTCTTGGTTAATGTCTGAAATATAAACTTTGGCGCCTTCATTGCTCAAATTTTCAACCAATGCTTCACCTACATTACCAATTCCTTGCACATAAATTACTTTATCTTCAAGTACATCGCTTCCAAACTTATATTTTGCGGCAGCTTTCATTCCCATAAAAACTCCGTAAGCGGTAATTGGAGAAGGATTTCCTGCCCCACCTTTAGATTCTGAAATTCCGGTTACATAAGGTGTAACTGTGCGCACCAAATCCATGTCTGAAGTTGCCATACCCACATCTTCTGCAGTAATATATTTACCGCCCAATGAGTGTACAAATTCACCAAACTTCAACATTAGCTCTGGGGTCTTTTGCGTTTTTGCATCGCCAATCAATACAGCTTTGCCCCCACCAAGGTTTAGACCTGTAATTGCACTTTTATACGTCATTC
>CAXBDO010000248.1:0-4128 GCA_963974165.1 uncultured Aequorivita sp. | reverse complement strand
TTACATTTATGACTATGGAATTTACTTTTTTCAATACCATATTTGTTCTGCTGATGGGGGTGAGTTTTAATGCTTGTTTGGCGCAATCAGTGGGTGGAAAAGTGCTGGATGGCGAGGAAATTCCTATTGTTGGGGTAATGGTTTTTCTGAAAGACGTTAAAATAAGTGAAACCGATGCGGAAGGGGTATTTACCATTGCAGATAGTATTGTCTTGCCCGTTTATTTAGAATTGAGGCATCCCTCCTATCTTTCAATTACAGTATATTTTGAAGGTAAAGATGCGGTTTTCACGTTAAGTTCAAAACCGAACTTTCAATATTTGGAGGAAGTTAATTTAGTTGGCCGGTTAAGAAATGCCGGTATTGAAAATGGAATAGTTTCTTCCGAAAAGATTATTTCCCAAAAAATTGAGGCTTATAGCCCTATAAACCTTGTTGCGGCAATGAATGAAACACCTGGGGTTTTTATACATAGTGGCGCTTTAAATACCAATAGAATTACCATTCGAGGGGTGGGATCGCGCACCCTTTATGGCACCAACAAAATTCGCGCTTACTTCAATGGCATCCCTATTACCAATGGCGGGGGAGAAACTTCAATAGATAGTTATGATCCTGAAAATTTACAAGCATTGGAAATTATAAAAGGTCCGAAGGCCACGAAATACGGCACCAATCTGGGTGGCACGCTTCTGCTGACTTCGAAACAGGCGGATAGCGGAGAATCATATTTCAGAAGTAATTTAACGGTTGGATCTTTTCAATTGATAAAAAACTCAGTGACAGCAGCTACGGCAACAGAAAAGTTGTCCCTAAACCTAAGCTATGAGTATTTGGAAACAGATGGGTTTCGAGAAAACAGTAGGTATAATCGGAAGAATTTATTATTGACTTCGAAATATCAATTTAATACGAATAACGATTTATCACTTCTTCTTAAATTCACAGACGCTTACGCCCAGATTGCGAGTTCTTTAGGGAAAACAGCTTTTGAGGAAGATCCTTCACAAGCAGCATTTATTTGGAAGGCCGCGCAAGGTTATGAAGACAATAATCAAAGTTTGGTTGGGCTGGGTTTAAATCACCAATTTTCAAAAGGATTCAGCAATAATACCAGTGTCTTTTATACATATTTAGACCATTACGAACCGCGGCCATTTAATATTTTGGATGAGTTTACAAATGGGTATGGGGCGAGGACAGTTTTTGAAGCAAATTTTCCTTTGCTGAAAAAATTGGCAAATCTGGAATTTGGAAGCGAATATTACAGCGATGGCTATAATTGGAAAACCATTGAAAACCGTTATGAGGAAAACAATGGCAATGGTAGTTTGGAAGGCGAATTAATCAGCGATAATTTAGAGATTCGAAATACTTTGAATGTATTCGCTAGCTTAAATTATCCGATTTCTGAGAAGTTGAATATGCAATTGGGGCTCAATTTCAATTCTACCAGCTACAATTTTAAGGATAATTTCAATTTGGGAGGGGCAAATAAAAGTGCGAAACGTAATTTCGAGCCAATTTTTGCGCCTAATTTAAACCTGTTATATAGATTTAATGAAAACCTTAATGCCTATTTCAACTTTAGCCGTGGATTTAATTATCCTTCGTTAGAAGAAACACTTAGTCCGCAAGGCCTAATAAACCTAAATCTTGGGCCCGAAAATGGCTATAATTATGAAGTGGGCAGTGAAATCTATGGGTTTAAGAAACGGTTATACCTAAAGATAACGGCATATATTTTAAGTATAGAAGATCTTTTGGTGGCAAAACGGGTTGGCGAAGACCAGTATATTGGGCGGAATGCGGGCAAAACAGAACATAAGGGTATAGAGTTCCAAAGCAGTTATTATTATCCAATTTCGAAAGCACTATATATTTCACCATTTCTGAATGCGGAATTTACTGATCATACATTCATTTATTTTGTGGATGGGGAAGATGATTATTCCGGCAATTCCCTAACCGGCGTGGCTGATCTCAAAATTAATGGAGGAATTAATATTGGATTATATGATTTTAGGCTTCATTCCAATTTTCTCTATGTAGGTGAAATGCCAATGAATGATGCCAATACGTTGTTTTCTGATAGTTTTACGGTTTTCAATATTAAAACTGCATACGAAAGACAGGTTTCGAAGTCATTTAAAGTGGGGTTGAATTTTGGAATAAATAATATTACAGATTCAAAATATGCAGCCTCAATATTAATTAACGCAAGCAGCTTCGGCAATTCGGAGCCCAGGTATTACTATCCTGGAATGCCTCGAAATTGGTATGGGGGGATTAATGTGAAGTATGGGATTTGAATTGGTTGATGGTTGATGGTTAATGGTTGGTGGTTGATGGTTGTTGGTTGATGGTTGTTGGTTGATGGTTTATGGTTTATGGTTTATGGTTTAAATTAATGATTAATGATTAATGATTATTGATTGAAGTTTTGATATTCACAAAAACAATATAATTATATTTGAGAAAAATAAACAATAATGATATTTATTGAAAACGAAGGAATAACAAATCCGAAATTAAACCTTGCGCTAGAGGAATATGCCTTGCGCAATTTTAGTGCAGATAACGATTATTTGCTTTTTTATATTAATGCCCCATCAATTATAATTGGCCGCAACCAAAATACTTTGGAAGAGATAAACCATCATTATGTGAATGACAATAATATTCATGTAGTACGACGAGTTTCTGGCGGGGGTGCGGTTTATCACGACTTCGGCAATCTTAATTATAGTTTTATTACCAATCACGATATTAAGAGTTTAAACAATTTTAAAAAGTTTACGGCCCCTGTAATTAAGGTGCTCAAGGATTTGGGCCTGAATGCAGAACTAAAAGGAAGGAACGATATACAGGTTGAGGAAAAAAAGATTTCTGGAACTGCACAATTTTCTACGGGCAAACGAATGGTGAGCCACGGTACCCTTTTATACAATACAAATTTGGGCGAAGTAGTAAATGCCCTAAATGTGAAAATGAGCAAGATTGAATCTAAGGGCCATAAATCGGTACGGAGCAGGGTGGCCAATATTTCTGAACTGTTAGAAAATCCGGTGCCTATCGAGAAATTCAGACAGTTATTGCTTAAAGGCTTATATGATGAAAGTGAAGCTTTTGAAAGATATTATTTAACTGATGGCGAATGGAAAGGAGTACACGAGCTAAAAGAAGAGAAATACGATACTTGGGATTGGAATTTTGGTCGCTCCCCAAAGTTTAATATACAGCGCAATAAACGTTTTGCTGTTGGAGAAATTGATTTGCGTATTTTTGTTGAAAAGGGGTATATAAAAGAATTTAAAATCTTTGGCGACTTTTTTGGAAAAGAGCCTGTTGAAAATTTGGAAAATCTAATGCAGGGCGCCCGCTATGAAAAAGAGGATATCTCGGAATTAATAGAGCAAGTTGAGATTAAGGATTATTTTGGGGATATAGAGAAAGAGGAGTTTATAGAGTTGGTTTATGGGGAAGGTTAGTGGTCAGTGTTCAGTGGTCAGTGGTCAGTGGTCAGTGGTCAGTGGGCAGTGGTCAGTGGTCAGTGGTCAGTGGTCAGTGGTCAGTGGTCAGTGGTCAGTTAACAATAAACAATGATCAATAAACAATAATCATTGACAGTTTGCAGGGGTTAGTGTAACAATAAACAATGATCAGTCCGTAGTGTTTTAGGTGTAGACGATGATTCCTTTTTATTTAAAATAAGAACGAGCCAATACTATTACTATTCGTCGCTCGTCGCTCCGAGGTGGAAGCTCAAAATATGCTAACAATCCATCAACTAACAACTAACAACCATCAACTAACTATTACCGCTTCCCGAAAGCTTTTTCCCAGAAAGATAATTTCTTTTGTCCGTAGGTATAGCCATATTTATTGCCATAGCCGAAGTTAGCCATGCTCACATTGTTGAGTACAAAGGCTACATTTTTTAATTTTTTGGTCCTTTCCTGTTCAATAGGGAAATCGAGTAATTTCTTTTCGGTATAACCTGCTCTTAGGGTGTAGAGTGTTATATCTGCATATTGGTTAATAAGTAAGGTGTCTGTAACCAGCATAGACGGGGCAGTGTCGACAACCACATAGTCGAATTGTTGTGCTAATTCCGTAAAGAGGGCG
>CAXBDO010000247.1:0-4131 GCA_963974165.1 uncultured Aequorivita sp. | reverse complement strand
CAATTGGCCAAAATTATGAAAGAAACTGGCAAAGGCCCAGACTTTATAACGATTGATGGTGGCGAAGGCGGAACGGGCGCCTCGCCCCCAAGTTTTGCAGACCATGTGTCGCTGCCTTGGTTATACGGTTTTGCTGAAGTATACAAAATTTTCAAAAAACACGATCTCTGCGACCGTGTAGTTTTTATAGGAAGCGGCAAATTAGGTTTTCCCGCCAAAGCCGCCATGGCATTCTCTATGGGGGCAGATTTGGTGAACGTTGCCCGCGAAGCTATGATGAGCATTGGCTGCATACAAGCGCAACAGTGCCATACCAACAAATGCCCAAGCGGTGTGGCTACCCAAAACAAATGGCTGCAGCGTGGTATTAATATTCAAGATAAATCTGTGCGGGCGCATTTCTATTTTAAAAATTTCAGCAAGGAATTGTTAGAAATGACCCACGCCTGCGGTTATGAACATCCGTGCCAATTTACGATGGACGATGTAGATTTAACCGTAGGCGACAAAAATCTGATCAAGACTCTTTCCCAATCATTTATGTACCACAAATGCGCCGTGCCTTTTGAAAGTATGAAAGCCTTGTCCGATTGCGAATTTCTGGGCGGCAATTTCCACGAAAAGCAAGCAAAGAAAGAAGTTAAGGCCATGAAAAAGGAAAATAAGGTGCGGTATTGATTTTTGTAATTCTATATTGCCAAAGTGCCATAAACACCTTAAGTTTGTTGGCAATTAAAAAAACCTATGGAAGAAGTAACCCAAGTTATTAGTTATGTAGCCTACCTTTTACCAGCAATAATTGTAGGGATGGTAGCCTACTATTTTTTCAAGGGCCACACCGCTAATGAAGAAGGCCGAAGACGATATTTAATCCAAAAGGAAGCGCAAAATCAGGTTTTACCGTTACGGTTACAGGCCTATGAGCGCGTAACCTTATTTTTGGAGCGTATAGACCTTAACAAATTGTTGGTTCGCGTAAAACCATTTTCAGATTCAAAGGACGATTATGAAGATTTGTTGGTACGCAATATTGAACAGGAATACGACCATAATTTAACGCAACAAATCTATATAACCCCAGAGTGCTGGAATTTAGTGAATGCCGCCAAAAACGCGACTATCCATGTTATCCGTCAGGCTTCTATGCAGGAAAAGGAAGGCAATGTAGATAAAATGCGCGAGTGGTTGCTACAGCATTTTATGGATGAAATTACCCCTTCACAAAAAGCATTGGCTTACGTAAAAAAAGAAGTTAGCGAACTTTTCTAGATTTCAGAAAAGTTAATCGTCTTTAGTGCGAATTTCATTTAACTCGCTATTTTTTTGATCTGCATATTGATAGCCGAGTTCCCACCACTTTGCCATCATTTTTTTATCAAAAATCAAGGAATTGGTGGTTAGGACCGTTGGGGTATAGTAGAGATTGATAATTACATTTTTATTGGTAGCCACAAATTTCCCGATGCGTATATTTTGCTTTTCAATACGGTCTGCCATATAATTGTGCATATTGGTGAGCAATGAAAACACATTTTTGGAAGGCAAACGGTTATAGTAGGCAACCTCTGTTTCCAATATAATTACATCAATAGTTGTGGCCCCTCTGTTAATAGCCTCTTCAATAGGCACCATGCTTCCAAAACCGCCATCGGCATATTCGCAACCGTCCTTTTTTACAAGACTCATAAAAGGCGTGTAATTAGAGGAAATCCAAATCCAATCTAAGAAATCCTGATATTCAAAATCGTTGATAGATTTATATTCCACTTGGTTTAACGAAAGGTTTGAAACCGTAACCACCACCTCTTTGCTGGAAGCCTTCAATAATTGAAATTCATTTTCAGTCACCGATTTTTCAATTAATTTCCGCAAATTCAGGCTTTCACCAAACGTTTTTTTCCCTTTTAAAAAATTACGAAGTACCGTAAAATGGTCTATTGCAATCTGTTTTCCGCCAAATTTATCTTCTTTAATAACAAACGGACAACTGCTGAAAATACTGTTTTGGTTTACCGAGGTATAAACTTCTTTTATCTTTTCAACTTCATCCAGCGCCAAATGGGAAATAAGCAAACTACCTGTGGAAGTGCCTACAAAAAGATCGTAATGATGGTTTAGCTCTTGTATTAAATACTGTGCCACGCCACCGGCAAATGCGCCTTTACTGCCGCCGCCAGAAATTACTAATGCCCTCATTCCTTAATTATTGAATTTAAATAATTGGCCGCTTCTTTTGAGACTTGCCTGCCCACCGTCTTAAGTTGGTTGTGGTATTGTTCTTCCTGAAGCAAGTTGTTCAAAATTGTTTTAGACGACTTTGCGAACCTCCATGTAGGGTGCACCGTAGCCTCAACAAGATTTCTCAAGGTTTCATTATCCCAAAGCTGAAGTTCGTTTATATATTCAAAGGCCTTTTCACGGATTTCAAAACTGTAGTTTTGTGAAGTATAGTTTTTTAATTCCTTCAAGTAATTTTCTTTATTAGAATTTTCATAGCCATCGGTTATCAGCGCCAAAGTAAGCCATAATTGCCTAATATTTTTATTTTGAAAACCAACGATACCTTTTGTTTGGTCTAGATAAACTTCTCTCTTTTCGGGAAACTGCATCCATGTAAGCTAAGTGCCACAGCTTGCCGCACGTACAGATTATTGCTGGCCAAAGCTGTCTTATAAAGCGGAAGTGTTTCAGAAATAGGTTCGTCTACCAATTGAAAAACGGCTTCTTGCCCAATAAAATCATTCGGAAAAGTAAGTGCAGTTTTTAACTGAATTTTTTTATCTGAAAAAGGTACAGCCCGAAGCGCCGAAACTTCGAAATACTTTTTTATAAATGGCGATTTGAGCAAAGACTGGTAGGCATCTTCACTTTGAAAAGCCGTTTGCTGCAACCAATCTTTTTCGAAGGAAGAGATATCTTCGTTTGAAACAGCTTTCACTTCCTTTAAAAAATCGTCGGTTGCTACATTTTTGAATTTATATTTTTCCAGGTAGTTTTTGATAGCTGTTTTAAACGCGTCGTTTCCTATTCTTTCGCGTAAAATATGCAGCGCCCACGCGCCTTTTTGATAAAAGGTAAGCGAGCTTGCCTTCGGATTTAAAAGCGACTCTCCTTTGCCTTCATCGCTCACTGCCTTTAATTGTTCCGCAGTTTGGTACAATTGCCAGTAGTAATATTCATCGCCAAAAATATCTCTTTCAGCCAACAGGGCGTAATAGGTTGCGAAACCTTCCTGTAACCAATGGTCTTCGTTTGCCTTTTCAGTTACCAAATTTCCAAACCATTGATGAGCGAGCTCGTGGGCGTTTACGTTTATATAATTTCTATCGATAAAGCCTGTAGAATCAACAACAAATGCTTCAGAAAAGAATGTTGCTGTTGTGTTTTCCATACCAGCATACAGAAAATCGCGCACGGGAACTTGTTTGTAGTTTTGCCACGGATATGGCACGCCGATTTCTGTTTCCAAAAAGTCGAAAATTTGTTTGCTGTAGCGGTAAGTTGGCTCAACTTTTAGTGAATCTGAAGGTTTATAATACAACTCAATTGGAACTCCTGAATTTGAAACGAGTTCTTTCTTTTCAAAATCTCCGATGGCGAAGGCTACAAGATAGCTGGACATTGGATTTTCCATGTTAAAGTACCGTACCTCATGGAAACTACCCATATCTATTAATTTCCCATTTGCAATTACTGCTTTATCAATTGAAGCAAATAGTAGCAAATCAAACTCAATTTTATCATTTACATCATCGATGCTTGGCAACCAGTGGGAAGTGTATTTGCCCTGACCCTGCGTCCAGATTTGGTCTTCAAAGAAATAAAGTGTTTGCTTCGGGAACATTTCATAATAAAAATTTGCTACATAAGTTTTTCCTTTTTCAAAATTTCCAACAAACCAAACCTTTTTTTCATCGGAGGATATTTTGAAGTTTTTAGTTTCAATTTCATTAATTTGAATATTTATAGCATCCATAAAAATGGAATCGGTTTTCTTTAAAACTTCAAATGTGGCTATAAATCGCCCGGCTATTTTTTTTTCGGCTGAAGTAGGGTTAATAGATGCCTCAATCTTCAAAAAATCCACAACATCAGTCTGCTGTGCAAATACCGAAAAACCAGAGAAAAGAA
>CAXBDO010000246.1:0-4154 GCA_963974165.1 uncultured Aequorivita sp. | reverse complement strand
TTCTCATCCGTTTCCGAAGAAAGAAATACCTCCTTAAGATTTTGATTAATTAATTTTTCGCATAAATGCGATAAGGTAATTGCCGTTTTGGTAATGTTTAAACTCACCAATGATTCCATTTTATTGAAATAAGGAATACTTTCCTTGGTGATGTTTTGATGCTTTCTTAAATAAAGAATCTCCAAATCTTCAAATTTGCTGATGTGCTTAATAGCTTCATCTGTAATGAGGGTTTGCTTTAAATGAATTTCTGAAATGGAAGTAACCCGCTGGCTAAGAAAATAGAAAAATTCATCGTCCTCTTCAGAATCTATTCTTTTAAGAGTACCCCAATGTTTTGGGATATTTTCGAGCTTTTCAATCCGAAAATGGCGCTGCCAGAATTTTTTTTCTTCTTTGGGGAAATTCATTTATTCTTAAGTTTAGCAATAAGTTTTAGCAGGTCTTCCCGGTTTTTAGCTTCGTGATAAAATTTGGGAAGTTTTTCCAAGAGCGTAAAATGGGTCCTGTTTTTATGTTCCCTTAAGCCGGCGCCAATGTAGCTTTCCAAATTATCCAAATGCTTCCCGTTAAAGGCGTAAAATACATCATTTTTAAAACTTGCCTGCAGCCAAAGTTCGGCACCAAAATAATTAGGGGCAGCCATTTTTACGGTTGCGTTGCGGGAAATAGCGGTTGTGGTTTCCTTATTATAACCGCACTGTACACAGTATAGGCGAGCGGAATTACTTTCAAAATCTACTTTTGCAACAGCTTTTTGGGAACACGATGGACACACCACCCAAGTTTCTTTATCGAAATCGTCTAGGGTTAGGTTTCTATCTTGAAAGCGGTTTTGTTGCGTCATAAAACTGTTATAATCAAAACATGAATTACCCCTTGCCGTACTCAGCAAACATCTCTTTTACCTTGTTGTAGGAGCTCAAAGTTTTGTCTTCTATAAAAACAGATAGATATTTATAATTTACGCCCTTACACTCATATTCGAAATTCAAGGTGAAATAGTAAACCTTTGTATCGGCAGTTTCCCGGGTTTCAGAACTATTGCTATCCACCACAGGGAATTCCTTCAATCCATAATCGCAATTTCCGTTTAAGGGAATATTCGCCTTTAAATGGAGTCTATCATTTTTAACGGTAAATTCTACCGATTTTTTGCTGAAATCGGTTTTGCCCACCACATCAAACTGATAATGGTCATTTCCCTGCCAATGAAGCGCTGCATAGCTATTTTTATTAAGAAAGTTCGCGAAATCGGCTGCATTGTTAATGGTGTATTCATTATCGCCAACAAAAAATGAATTGGTATCCTTATTCAATGAATTATAAAGGATTTTTACAGTTTCAAAATCTATTAAATCGAAAGTGTGATCTGCTGTGTCGGTTTCCTTTTTATGTTCAGAGCTTTTATGGGTAGTAGATTCTGTCCTCGTAGTGGAATGTGTTCCATTGCAATAGGCCGCCAATTGCTTCATAGCGAACGCTATGTTTGAAACTACATCTTCATCTTTTGTATATACATTTAAAAATGAAGTGTTTTTTAAAGTGGTTTCATCCTCTTCCTGAATAATTCCGAAAGCGTACGATTTTGAAATACAAACATCCTCATTGTAGGTAAATTGGTTGTATTTATTAATAGCGGCTATATCGGTGGGTATAATTTCCCGATATTTTCTCCCAACCATATTTGAATAGTCGAAAACCAGCTTGCACGCGTCTATACTTACTAATGTAATTCCCCTAGTATAATCATCGCCCGTAATGTGTTTCTTTAATTTTTCGGTTAACCAAGAAATGGTTTGCTCTTTGCTGAATTTGGCAATTTCTTTGTTGAATTCAGATTCCGGTTTCTTTTCCTTTAAACTTTCAAGGTGTTTCAACATTTGGATAAGTTCATCCTCGTCGCTGGTTAAAACATAAAACTCGAAATAATCAGAAGTTGATGGCGAGGTATCGCTATCATTATCGTTTGTAAAGTGTTCTATTTTAAATGGTTTATTGAAATTGAGCCTTACAACCTGAAGCTTATTATTGTTGAATTCGGTATAGACCAAATAATCAAAAAAATCATTCCATGGAATTTCGGTTGCGCGGTCTACCCATTCATAGCTGCTTTTTCCCTCGGGTATTTTATTTACACTAATCACTTTTTCATTAAATACCTGTTTCCCCAGCTTATCATCTTTTTTTGCGAACACATTATTCGACTTTAATTTTTGGCCTTCGGCTCTGCTTGCCAGTTTTTGGATATTGCCAAAAACCTCCTGCCTAGTTTGGGAATTTACCTGTATGCCGCAAAGGAGCGCTATAATTACAACGGTCAGTTTTGTTTTCATATATTTAATTTAAGGGCAAATACGAACTTAAAATCCTTTGTTTTTAATCCTCCAAATTATCTTCCCAAGTTTTAAGAAGTGCGATAACCTTTTCTTGGTCTTCCAATAAAAATTTACACTTAAACGAATCTACTTCTTCCGTGGTAATACCAAATTCCTCATCATCCATTTTATAAGCTATATCGTCATAAAATGAAAATTCCACCACGAAATAATCGTTATATGCCTTGTACTTATACTGCGCAAAATCGCTCCAATCTATGCCAGAATATGTTTCCTTCCATTTCATATCTACAGATTCTAAAGTGACAACAAAAGTAGTGGCAGTAAGGGTCTGCGAAACTTTTGTAGCCTCTGTGTAGATGTCTACACTTTTAATTTTATCCAAATATTTTTGGATGGGCGGAAAGCTATTTGTAGAATCTCCGTTTTGGGCATTACCCACAGTTGCCATAAGCACGAATATTACCAAGAGGGCAAATTTGTTGTTTTTCATAAATTTTAGTTGTTATAGATTTCAATTAATTGGTTAAAGGATTTGTAGATTTTAGACGTTTCAACATCGGCGTCTACTTCGTAATAAATATTGATTTCAAAAATTTCATTATTGGTTATAAAGGCAAGCTTGCCGCAAACGGGAAGAAGGAGCGGATCATTGCCAGCTACTTCTACTACATCGGCGCCATAAGGCTCGAGGCGCAAAACATCTTTAAAGTTGACTGTAACAGTATTCTTAGAATACGGTTTGTCTTCGGTAACATCATAACTTAGGCTAAAAATGGAATCTTTAATCGTGACCTTATAATTTTCTGAAAGCGCTACGTAACTGCTATTATAATCGTAGCCAGTGGTAAAATTTGAATAATAATCTTCTATATAATTTATAGCCTGCTGCAAATTATCCGGCTGTTGGGCGGTGCCAGTAAAAAACCAAAATATGGAGAGCAGGGGAAGAAATTTCTTCATTATTACAGCCTTAAATAATGGTATGAAATATTCAAATCGGTATCTTTTAAAACCAAATTACCCGAAGTGTTTTTCACTATTTTGAAATTGCTTTTATCGCCCGTTTCCCATTCCATCAACAACTTTTTCCTGTGCTGCAGATATTCTCCTGAAAGGGAATTGGAAGAAAGTTGTGCGTTACTGTAAAAAGCGCCATTGGCCTTAAATTCTATTGAAGTCTGGAAATATAGGTTGAGCAAGTTTTCAGCCTCTTCTTTTGATTGCTCCAACGCTTCCAACGATAATCGCTCCGCTGCCGTAAGCTGATTATACAGGGCCTCGTTAAAAATCTTCAATGCAGTTTCCCTATTAGAAGTGGCATCTATTTTACTGCCTTTATATGAAATTTCCTGTAATTGCCATTTGCCAATAAGGGTGTTTTCTTCTTGGGAAAATAGGGTAGTGGTTACTACCATAAAGGCGAGAAATATGAAAAGTTTACTGCGGAAAGCTTTCATACATAGGAGGAGTTAATTGATGGCCAAACACTTGTAAATCTAAGCGATTTTTTTCAAATAAATTCAATAAAAACAGCGTGGGCAATACGCCTAAAGGAGTATTTATAGCACATTAAATCAATCCCTGTAAAATACTCTGTTTAATCAATTGCGAGGTGTTCTTACAATCCGTTTTTTTAAGGATGTTATTGCGGTGCTTTTTAACGGTAAGCGGACTTATAAAAAGTTTTTCCGCAATTTCGGCATTGGTCTTTCCGTCGGAAAGTAATTTAAGAATATCAATTTCCCTTTTGGTATATTTTATAGACTCGTCTAGGCCGTTATCCATCTGAATATTCATAAACGACGGTTGTCC
>CAXBDO010000245.1:0-4170 GCA_963974165.1 uncultured Aequorivita sp. | reverse complement strand
AGTCGATGCCCTGAAACAGGCCGGGTGCGAACGCATCTACCAAGACATCGCCAGTTTGGCGGAGTTTTATAAGAATATCGTCTGTAGTTTCCACATCATCGGGGTATTTAAATAAGCCCTCGCCTTCGCTTCTTTCCGAAGGTTCTATGGAAATTAGATATAGCTCGTCGCCAAAATTTTCATTATAGCGACCCAAGCGTTTTTGTTTGGGCACATAATATAATTGGGGGGTGGTGTAGAAAACATCAATGGCCCGCGCCATATCTGGAATTGCCATAATAGCGTATGGGTGCGAAGCTGTATAGAAATTCACATTTTGTCCCTTAACATTGGTAACGTCTATCTTTTCTTCTTCGGAAGCTTGGTTTTTACTTTCATCAAAAACCAATTTCCTTGAAATCTGCAGGGCATTTTTTCCCATTGCCCGTAAGCGGTAGCGATTTCCTGTTTTATCTGCCAATAATAATGAATTGTAATCGGCTCCTTTATTTTCCTGAATAACCCGCAAACCGCCGTATAAAGTGTCTAAAGATGCTACTTGTGCCGTAATGGGCTGCGAATAGGCATCCTTATATTTTGCGCCCCAAACAGTCTTAAAAAATAGGGCTTCGTTTATACTATCCTGTTTAAAAATTGGTACAGTATATTCCTGCGGAAACATTTCGGGGTATTGTGAAAGATCTTTTTGAACAGGGGCTGCAATTATTTCCTTTTGAAATAGCAATTTGGGCTTAAAATTTTCGCCCTTTATATAATAGCGCACCCAGGAGGAGCCGTCTTCAAATACATCCAAAACAGCAAAACCCTGCGCACCTGTACTAAACAGACCATCCTGCCCTGTTGCGGCAAAGGATCCTTTGGCGGCCGAACCGGACACTATTTGCTTTAGTCCATCTTTTTCAATATACTGCATGTTGTGGTCGTGGCCGGAAACGAAGACAAGACGCTCGTTATTTTTTACCAAGGCTTGCAGCCTGGTCATTAAATTGTTATAAAGTTCATTATATCTATCCTGAACAGATACCCCACCCTGCGACCGTACCTGAACTACCAATGATGCCAATATGGGCATAGGGATCTTTTTTTGTAGGGGATATAAATGTTTGCCCAAAGCGAAGTAGCCCCCGTGGTTACCATTGGTAAACATAGGATGGTGCATGGCGAAGACTATGGTTTTATTCTGATTTTTTTCAAGTTCCAGCTCGAGTTCAAGGAAGAATTTTTCGCGGGTCTTAATGTCGCATTTACTGTTTATGGTTGGATTTTTATTCCAATCTTCCAAATACCACTGACTGTCTATAACAATCAATTGTATATTTTCTGAAACCGTTATACTTTCTAGAGGGCAGCCATTGCTGGGCCTAAAGGCATCATGTTCGGGAAATAGGGATTCTACATAATTTTCTTCACGGGCCACCCCTACTACCCCATTGTTGTACCATTCATGGTTACCGGGAATAAAGATGGTTTTTCCGTTATAATCCTTCACTGCCCTAAATTGGGCATCGATCATATTTTCAGCCACCTCGCGCTGGGGGTGACCATCTGGGTACATACCCGAAGGATAAATATTATCGCCCAAGAAAATAGTGTAATTGCCCGGCGTTTTTTCAGTTTTAAGGTATTCATTGAAAACTGTAAGGCCCTCACTCATTCCACCCATAGGTGAAAGCCCAGCATCGCCAACTAAATAAAAAGTCTTTGCTATTTTCTTTTCAGAGGGAAGAACGGGGTTTGCTCCTTTATCCTTGTACTGTGGCGCATAGGTGGCGCAAGAGGAAATAAGGAGGGTCGCAAAAAATATATAATAGAACTTTTTAATCATAATATATTTACATTGAAAAGGCTAACCCGAAAGTAAAGCGCATTCCTTCATCGCCTGTAAATATATTAAAGGTACCGCTTAACAAATCGGCCGTATTTACCCAAAAACCACCGCCGTAGGAATGGTGCAAAACATCTGAAGTATCGTTGGGAACCCAAACGCGTCCGACATCATAACCTCCAAAGATTCCTATTTGTATTGGCAATAAAACAGTTTTAAATTTATTGAAACTATATCTTACATCTGCACTGGCGACAGCCGCGCTTCTTCCGGTAAAGCGTTCATCGCGATAGGCTCGCAACCCTGTATCTCCCCCTAATTGGGAGCCTTGGTAAAATTCGAAATTATTACCAATATTGAACTGCCCACGGAAGTCGGTTTTTAACACCAACTTTCTATTGTGGCTAAGGGCGCTGTAAAACACGAGTCTATGTTTTATATATCCAAAAATACTATCGCTTTTCTCTATATTTTGTGTTCCTCCAGCTACAAGGGTGAAGTCCATTCCTCTAGTGGGGTTAACCTTATTATCATAGCTTTCATACTGGTAGGTACCTTCGGCCGTAACGAAATAATTGGTTTTATCGAGTTCTGTAGGGCTTGGAATTACTTCAGAAATATATCTATCAGGTGTACTTTCAACTTCTATTCCTTGGAAGATGGCTTTAAACTGAAACATACTGCCATAAGGCGAATCCTTGGTTACACCAATAGAACCACCGTAACCCCCAATGCGCACTCGGTTGTATTCCAACCCAAGGTCTGATTCGTAATCTGGGTTAATAGTTTCATTTCCGAAGCCGAAGTAATTTTCAGAGAAGTTTGGGTTTTTAAAATGACCGCCCAATAGGAAATTCCAATCGCCGATGATATTTGCAAATTCCCCTTGATAGTTTACCTCAAAGCTTTGGGTAGCCGAATAATAACCGAAACCAATACTGTGTTGTTGTGAGAATGGATTTCTTTTAAAGCCATATTGCGTTAATACATAGGAAGGGCCTATTTTAAAGCCATCATCGGGATTATAGCCAAGGGTGGGAAGAAATAGGTTTACGGTTTTAATTTCCTTTTTATAATCGTAGGTGTTAAATTCATAGTTATCGGTGAACTTAATGCGTGCACCGCCTTTTTCCTCAACTATATTCTCTTTGCTTTTTTGATCGTAAACTTTAATATTTCGGCCGTTTGCTATTTTATAGGTGTCTTTATTTTGACCGCCGATAATGCGAATAAAGATTGGATTATTGCCCTTGCCCCTTACTTCAAATACGTCGTCGTCGTCTAAGCCATATACCCAAATTTGTTTGGTTTCCTTGGCATCAAAGGTACGGTCTATCATTAAGGTACCTTTTTCGCCATCTTTTATACGGTAGGTTTTGATATTTGTTTTTCCTTCAGGCAATCGGGTAATTTCAAAATAATCGTCTTTATCTGTACCGGTAATAGTCTGCAATTTGGCAAGATGCCCATAATATTCTTCAGCAATCTTAACAAGGTTATCGCGTCTTCCTTTTAGCTTCCGCATAATATCGGCTGCAGTTTCATCTTGAACTTCTTTCGGAAGATCCTTAAATGCGCTTTCTATTACTTCATCGGTAATATTGTTTTGGATAAATTTAGCTTCCTCAATCCAAGTTTCTTCACCCAAACGCTGTATTAGAGCGTGGTCTAATTTAATTCCCGCGAGGTTAAGACCTTCGGTATGTTTTACGTCGTCATCATAAACTTGAAATTGGCGAGCGGTATTAAATAAGGTGCGGGCAATATTTAAAAGCGCCCCATCAAATTTTGAATAAACCTGGTCACGATCCCTCGGGATTGGCTCATAGGTTCTAGAGCCATCCTCATGCTTATGCTCTGTAAATCGCCATTGGTCTGCATGCCTGTCCCAATCGCCCACAAGCATATCAAAAACGCGAGCGCGGATAAATGCTTGCTCATTAAGTCTATATTTTTCGTCTTCCCTCAATTTTTCTAGTAGGCCATCAGAGCTTTCCATATCATCAGGGAAATCAAAAACTTCTCCGGTGAAGGTTTCATCCGGGCGTTCAACTATCATATAAAGTTCATCGCCGTATTCTGCATTAAAATTGCCCAGCGCCATTTGTTTTGGCACGTAGAACAATTTAGGATGCGTATGCAATATTCCCGCTGCCTGGGCCAATTTTGGAATAGTAAAGGCGCCATACGGATGGGCGGCAGTATAAAAGTCGAGGATTAATTCTTCAGGGATGGTATTAAGAAAATCGTTCTCTATTTCCTTATCCTTTATAATAACGGTCTGTAGAAATTGAACGGCACTCTTTTTAAGTGCGCGCATATTATAGGTGCGTCCTTCCTTATCT
>CAXBDO010000244.1:0-4198 GCA_963974165.1 uncultured Aequorivita sp. | reverse complement strand
ATCGTTTTAAAAAAATTATAATATGAATATTAAACTTTTCCTTATTGTTAGCTTTTGTTTTTCATTTTCGGTTCTTTTCTCCCAGAATTCACCAAAGCCACACGTTTTTGGAGAACCTATGGCGTCTGAATATGCCCTGACCAATTATGCCCCCAACCCTGAGGCAAATGCGGTAATACTTTATGAAAGGGGAAATTATACAGTAGATGCTGCCGATGGTTATATTAGGCTCATTAAGGAAGTACACCGTAAAATTAAAGTTTTCAACGCAAAGGATTTTGAATTCGATTATGTTGAAATTCCATATTATCGGGAAAACAACGTTCGGGAAAACATAAAAAATCTAAAAGCCATAACCCATAATGGCCAATCTAAAATCTATGTGAGCGATAATGCTATTTTCGACACTGATGAATCTGAACATTGGTCGCTTAAAAAATTCACATTCGCCAATGTGCAGGACGGCAGTATATTGGAATACACATACCGGATTGAAACGCCCTATTTTCATAATTTTGGAGGCTGGTCTTTTATGAATTCACTACCAACGATATATTCTGAACTGCACACTGAAATTCCCGGCAACTACACGTTTAATCGTACGCTCTATGGCGATAGGAAATTAGATGTAAACCATGCCGAAATAAAGAAAGATTGCTTTCACCTTCCTGGATTCAAAGTTCCTGGCGATTGCGAGTCGGCCACTTATGTAATGAAATCGGTTCCTGCATTTAAGGAAGAAAAATATATGCTTGCCGGCAGCAATTATATGCCCGCATTAAAATTTGAGCTAAGCAATAAGGTAAACTTAGATGAAAGTAGAGAAACATATTCAAAAACCTGGAAAGACGTTGACCGCGAGTTTAGATATGACAAGGATTTAGGGCGACAATTAAAATACAACAGTTTTTTTGGGGAGCAGCTGCCGCAGGAAATAGTGAATATTTCAGATGAATTGGAACGCGCAAAAGCGGTCTATTATTTTATTCAAAAAAAGATGGCGTGGAACAAGGAGTCGCGCATTTTAAGCGACATCCGCGTAAAGGAAGCTTTTGAAAAGCAATCTGGCAACAGTTCCGAAATTAATTTAGGACTTATAAACGCCTTGGAAGCCGTGGGCCTGAACCCTAAAATTATACTTTTGGCAACCCGCGATCGCACCCAGCCTACCAAGCAATATCCTGTTTTAACAGATTTTAATTACGCTGCCGTTTTATTGACCATCAACAACAACAAATACCTTTTAGACGCTACAGATAAGTATACTCCTTTCGGGGTGCTGCCCTTTCGGCTTTTAAATGGTGAAGGAAGGGTTCTGGATTTTAAGGAAGGAAGCTATTGGGAGCCCATTGCACCTATCGAAAAAAATATGCATTACGTAAATATGCAGTTAGCGGCCGATGAAAACGGCAAGTTTTCTGGCAAAGTAAGCGAAGTATCTACGGGCTACATTGCTGTGCCGAGAAGGGAAGAGAACGATAATGTTATTAAGGAACACATTATAAAACGAAAGCAGCACAGAAATGAAACCTTTAATATTTCAGATCTGCAATTGGAAAATCAATCAGATCTGGAATTACCTTATAAGGAAAACTACAATCTTTCTATCCACGAGCAGGCGGTGGGCGACAAACTGTTTATAAACCCATTTTTATTCCAGACCTATTTCACAGAAAATCCATTTGTAAAGGAAACCCGCACCTACCCTATAGATTTTGGATTTCCGGTGCTGAACAATTATTTGGTTTCCATAGATATGAAAGACCAATATGAAGTAGTAAAAACCCCCGAAAACAAGACGCTAAAACTTCCAAACAACGATGGTGAGCTATCAATTGTCTATGATGTTTCGGGCAGCAAAGTGAATGTTAGATTAAGTGTGAAATTAAACAAGACGACCTTTCCAGCTGAAGCCTATCCAGCGCTGCGTCAATTTTTCCAAACCCTTGTAAAAATACAATCTGAAGAGGCGATTGAACTTAAAAAAATATAGCTAAATGGTTCTGTTCTTTTCCTGAATCCTGCGGATTACGGCCGTAGCCATTCGCCTAGAAACAAAACGCGGAAGTTTGGAAAGCAATTTATTAAGCATGCCAGGCACAGCAACCACCTTCCCTTTTTTCATGGCTTTATAGCCATATTTGGCAACGGCTGTTGGGCAAGCCATATTAAAATTAATTTTGTTTTCGGCATCTAAAGTGCCCACCCCGTTCGATACAACCTCCTGAAAACAGGTTTTGGTTTGGCCCGGACATAGGCAGGTAACCGTAACCCCTGTGCCTTTAAGTTCGTTCGCAATGGCTTCTGAAAAAGAAAGGATATAGGCTTTGGAAGCGTAATAAACAGACATTAAGGGCCCCGGCTGAAAAGCCGCCAAGGAGGAAATATTCAATATTTTGCCCCTGCCCCGAGCTACCATACCTTTCAAAACCAGCTTGGTTAAATGGGTGGTAGTCATAACGTGAAGGTTTAGCATTTCTGCTTCCCGAACCCACTCAGTATCGTTAAAACTGCCAAAAACACCAAAACCGGCGTTGTTAATTAGTACATCTATTGCAATGCCTTCCGTAGCCTCAAATATTTCATTGGCGGCATTACTTAAACTTAAATCTTTGGAGTGCAGTTGGATTTCGCAATTATTAATCTTTAAGATCTCCTGTTCAGACAGCCGCAATTTTTCAGAATCAACATCAACCAAAATTAGATTATATCCATCTTTCGCCAAAAGTAGCGCAAGTTCAAAACCAAGACCAGAGGCAGCTCCTGTAATTAATGCGGTTAGTCTTTCGGGTTCTTTAAATATCAAATTTTGGTGTGGTTCGCATCTATTAGTTTCTATTCGGCAGCGTTTACATAATCTTGTAGATATGAAAATCGAGGGGTAAGTTTTCCTTCTGAAGTGGTTATTTGCGCACGTTCCAAAATGCCATTTTTATCGCCATTAAAAAAAGCTGGGATAACACTATCCAAAAACATATTGCCGAAGCCTTCACTGGCATCTTTTGGCAATTCGCAAGGCAAATTGTCTACCGCCATAACCGTAATGGCATTGGGCGCATCAAAAGCAGTTTCATTTTCAGTCTGCGGGTCGTACCCATAAAATGGGTCTGCAATAGTAGAAGCGCGCACCGTACAGGCTATGGGGCCATCAACATCGCAAGAAATATCGACTACCAGATTAATTTTAAAATCGGGCCTTTTGGCATCTTCTCGGGTAAATAGATAAGGGGCGCCAGTACCAAAAAAGTGGCCGGTTATAAACATATCGCTTACCTGGGCGTATTTTAAAAAGTCGCTATCGTAATTGGAAGGGTCTTTATAAAATTCCCGCTTATCAAATTTGCCGCCGTCCTTTCGTTTATTGTATTCCGCTACGTCAATAAGGCAATACACCGGTTCATTGAATTCACTGGAAAGATATTTGGCATCGGTAACTTCTCGAATTTTTAAGTGGTCCAAAATTTCCTTGGCGCCTTTTGTAACCTTTCCGGTACCTGAAAGGATTATCTTAATATTCGGAATAGAAATTTTATCTAATGCCGCTTTTACCGCTTCCAAATTTGGGAGTATCTCCACTTTGGGAAGCTCATATAGTTTATCGCGTAGGCCCAATGCCCTAAAGCCATTATAGGCACCAACTAGGCCAGCATAATATCCAAACCCTATTAGCCGCTGGTTTTTCCTGTTCACAATGGTTTCGTGATCGTACATTTCAATATTGTTTTGCAGCATTGCCTTCAACAATTTTCTATTGTACGGCTGTTTTTTAATGGTATGGCTAAAAAAGAAATACTTTTTATTCGGAATTAAATTTTCCACCGGTACTTCCTTTACCCCTAGCATTACATCTGCTTCTGAAACATCCTGCTTCACTTCAATACCAGCTTTGCGATATGCTTCATCTGAAAAAACGCGGATGTTTGAACTTTCTACAATAATTTTGGCATCGGGGAACTGTTGTACAACTTCTAAACACTTTTCTGGGGAAAATACTACCCGTCTATCTGGCGGGTTTTTGCGCTCTTTTATAATGGCAAAGGTTATAGGCATATGGAATGATTTTTGAAATAAATTTAGGCGTTGGCAAAGATAGGGTATTTCATGTATCTTTGCACTTCTTTAGACGTGAGAGGTGGAACTGCTTACTGCCACTGAACACTGAATACATTAAAAATATGTGTACCGTAACTTTTATTCC
>CAXBDO010000243.1:0-4227 GCA_963974165.1 uncultured Aequorivita sp. | reverse complement strand
CGTTCGATTCCTTTGTTGGTTCAACCCAAAAATTTTCATCGAGTAGGCCCTTCATTCTATATTGATACCTAACATTTTCTGGATTCGTGAAAGCCACCGCTTCCATAGAGAAACTGAGATAGTTTTTTTGATATGGCAGTACAATGCCCTCATCGGTTCGGTACTTGTTTTCATTAAAAGGTTCAGCAAATAACAGAATTTCTCTTAAATTCAATTTTGGCGGGTCAGTATTCGAAAGAAATGCATCTTCATTAAAAGCCATTAATCCATTAATTGTTGAAGCCAAGACCGTTTTATTATCAGTAACCAACAAGGAATTAAAATCTATATCACTGCCAATAAAATAAGGGGCAGTAGAATAATTTTTTACAACCATGGTATCCTTCTTCAGCAACATCTCAAGGTTTACCTTGCTTAACATATCTCTTCCGGCCAACCATAAATTGTTGCCATCTATCTTTAATGCCCTAAAATGTTTTAGTGAAGTAATGCAACCCAGATTAAAAGTTTTAACCTTAATACGGTCATTTTGAAGCGTTATATAATATAGCGTCTTTTCGGTTGCGGCGAGTAGTTCTGTTGGGCTAAAGGCATCAAGACTTCTAAAATCGTTATGGATTTTTGGGTTTAGGCCTGGTATGGTATCTATTTTTTTTCCATCTATTAGGTAGAGTCCACTTATTTTACAAAGTATATTGCGGTCACCCAGCGTAGCCATAGCAATAGATCTTCGTGAATCTATAAAATAGGTAGAATCTTTTGAAATCACTTTAATTTTTTTTGTACCAAAAAGAAAAGTGCTGCCGTTTTTCCTATAAATTAAATTATAGTGTCCTTCATCAATAAGTTTGGGCGCGCCAAAGTCTTTTGATAGTTCATAAACCGCTTCGTCTGTATTATATAGAAGTTTATCTTCGGAAGTAATAAATAGATTTTGGATGGGTTCATCTTTAAAAATCTGGCGCAGCTTTTTTGATTTGTCCAAAATAGTTAGCCCGTTATTTGTGGCCAGCACCAATTCTCCATTCCATTCAACCATATCGTTTACGGAAGATAATCCTTGGGTAATATCATACATTTTGAAGGCTGTATCTCTAAAACGTATAATTCCCTCACCATACGAAGTCATCCAGTGGTTGCCCTCTGTATCTTTAATAGTCTGATAAATATAATTTGAAGGAAGTCCGCGCTCTTTATTTATAACTTCCAGATCGCCGGTTTTTTTATTGAAAAGGCCGAAACCATTGCCCTCAAAACTCAAAAAAAGTTCATTTTCGTTTTCTTCCAAGATTCCGTAAATGCGGTTTTTATCAAAATCTTCTGGGTTAAACTTGTACATTTTCAGCTTGCCATTGGCAATTTTATATAGTTCGCCATAGGCACCCACCCAAATATTCCGGGCATTGTCTACCACAACGGAATAGCAAATATTGTTGATTCCACTTTCTTCATTATAAATATTTTCAACTTTAAGAGGGCTTAAGGTCATTTTATAAATGCCCGAATGTGTAGAAGCTATGTAAATAGTATTATCGTCAAACCACGCAGCATTATGGATGCCCAATATTTCAATTTCAGGATTGTTTTCCAACAAATTAATTAGCTTTCCGTCTTTATAGACCCCGATACCCTTCACAAAAAAGATATAAATTAGGCCTTCGTTACTTTCAAGTATTTCGGTAATGGCTCCCAGTTTATTAAAATCCAAACCGCTGGGATTGGTAATTTTTCCTTTATCAATAATGCTTACGCCATTATCTAAGCTTCCTGCCCAGATGCGTCCTTTGGAATCTTCAAAAAGTCGGAAAAAAATATTGGAAACCAGCCCGTCTTCCATTGTATAATTTTTGAAGGTTTGGCCGTTAAAGCTACTAATGCCCGCTGTGGTACTTACCCAAATTCTATTTTGGTTATCCTGGAGGATTGAAAAAGTTTCGTTGCTAACCAAGCCTTCCTGAATTTTGTATTTTTTAAATTGGTACCGCTGGGCATTCCCCATGAAAGGATAAGCACACAAAAAGAGTAATGTGAGGAATAAGCGGGTCATTTAGCGAAGGTTTGTACCGTAAATATATTTAATTTAGCCGAACTATTATGGCCAAAACAAAAACAACATTTTTCTGTCAAAACTGTGGCGCCCAATATGCCAAGTGGCAAGGGCAGTGTAATGCGTGCAAGGAATGGAATACCATTGCCGAGGAAATTATCCAAAAAGCCGAAAAGGTAAGTTGGAAGGTTGAAGATTCGCCTATGGCGGAACGCACCCGAACCGCAAAACCCCAGCGTATTTCCGAAATTTCGACCCAAAAAGAAGCGCGACTAAACACAAAAAACAACGAATTAAACCGTGTGCTTGGTGGCGGTTTGGTTCCCGGTTCCTTAACGCTTTTAGGTGGCGAACCAGGCATAGGTAAAAGTACATTGATGCTTCAAGTAGCCTTGCAGTTGCCGTATAAAACCCTGTATGTTTCGGGGGAAGAAAGTGCCCAACAAATAAAAATGCGGGCAGAGAGAATTCAACCTGTTTCTTTACATACAGACCATATTGAAAGCACGGCCGGCAGTATTTCGCAAATACGCGAAACAACTGCGGAGCTTATAAAATTTGCGAAGGAAACTGGCACCCCGGTTATTTTAATTGGACATATTACCAAAGACGGAAATATTGCCGGGCCAAAGATTTTGGAACATATGGTAGATACGGTTTTGCAGTTTGAGGGCGACCGAAACCACATTTACAGAATTTTGCGTGCCAATAAAAATCGCTTTGGAAGCACCAATGAGCTCGGTATTTACGAAATGCAGGGCAGTGGTTTGCGTGAAGTTTCTAATCCTTCGGAAATACTTATTTCAAAAAATGATGAAGATTTAAGCGGCACCGCTATTTCGGCTACTTTAGAAGGTATGCGGCCGCTAATGATTGAAATCCAAGCCTTGGTAAGCAGCGCCGTGTATGGTACACCCCAACGCAGCGCAACTGGTTACAACGCCAAAAGATTGAATATGATTTTGGCTGTTTTGGAAAAACGGGCTGGGTTTAAACTTGGCGCAAAAGATGTTTTTCTAAACGTTACCGGCGGAATTACCGTCGACGATCCCGCCATAGATTTGGCAGTTGTTGCAGCGGTATTATCTTCAAATATTGATATTGCTATAGACAAACGCTTATGTTTTGCTGCCGAGGTTGGACTTGCGGGAGAAGTACGGCCTGTAACCCGCGTGGAACAACGAATTCTGGAAGCTGAAAAACTTGGGTTTACTTCTATTGTAATTTCAAAGTATTGTAAAATTCCGAAGAACAATTTCCACATAAATATTATTAAAGTTGCCAAGGTGCACGATGTGGTACATCATCTGTTTGGTTAGACCATTCGGGGCTTTTTTTATTAATTTTGCACCGCTATGAATTACAGATTTTTATTTAGCATTTTCCTTCTAGGAATATTTTTTCTAGGATGTGAAGAAGTCCAAAAAGCGGCCGATGTTATAATCCAACCCTCGGCGCGCGAGGTCTATGAACGCAACTTTAAAAAGGATGATTCACTTTTGCTTCAATGGAAATATGCCTTTGAAATTGCCAAAAATGATAGAATTCAAATAACCCTACCATATTCCGAAAGCGGGATTTTTTCTGCAGAAAATTTAAATGTTTACAGTTATAACCTTCAATTGAAAGAAGGAGAAAGATTGGTTGTTGAGGTTGAAAAACAACCAGATTCAGCTTCAGTTTTTATCGATTTTTTTCAACAGCAGAGCGATTCGCTTAAAGTATTCAAAATTTTAAAAAGCTCCGAAGACAAATCGTCTTCGCTAGCAATGGAAATAAATCAATCTGCCCTGTATAAAATTATAGTACAGCCAGAAATGAACCGCCAATTTCCATTCATTATAAAAATATATACCGAACCGATGTTTCATTTTCCGGTTAGCGGGGCCAACAATAAAAATGTGCAGAGTTTTTGGGCAGATCCGCGCGATGCCGGAAGCCGATCCCATGAAGGCATAGACATTTTTGCGGCCAGAGGCACCCCGGTTGTTGCGGTTTCAGATGGTAGAATTGCCTCGGCTGGCGAACGTGGCTTGGGAGGAAAACAAGTTTGGCTACGCGACGGGCTTTTCGGAAAAACAATTTATTATGCGCATTTAGACAGTATTGCGGTGGCCCAGGGCCAAAAAGTAAAAACCGGCGATACGCTTGGTTTTGTTGGAAATACTGGAAATGCCATG
>CAXBDO010000242.1:0-4231 GCA_963974165.1 uncultured Aequorivita sp. | reverse complement strand
CTCATTATTCATTCATCCGTCATCCGTCATCCGTCATCCGTCATCCGTCATCCGTCCTTCGTCCTTCGTCATTCACCCTCCATCAACCATCAACCACCAACCATCAACCAACAACCATCAACTATCAACCAACAACCCCCTCCAAAATACCAAATTAACAATTATATTTGCCATCTATGGGCAGATTGGTTCAAATAGCAATATTACCGCAGCAGCAGGAAGATTTAGACTATATTTTCGGGCTGGCGTTAAAAAAGGAAAAGCTTAAAAATGAAGATATTATCGATTGGCGCATTCGAAAACGATCTATCGATGCCAGAAGGAAACCAATAAAATTAAATCTTCAAATTGAGTTTTGGCTTCAGGGTGAAAACAGGGAAACCATTTCACCTTTTATTCCTCAAAATGTATCTACGTCACAATCTATTGCCATTATTGGCGCGGGCCCTGCCGGACTTTATGCAGCGCTAAGGGCTATTGAAGCGGGTCTAAAACCCATTGTTTTTGAACGGGGGAAAGATGTGCGCGAACGTAGGCGCGATTTGGCGGCCATAAATAAAGATCAAATTGTTAACCCCGAAAGTAACTATTGCTTTGGCGAAGGGGGTGCAGGCACTTATTCTGATGGCAAGCTTTATACCCGTTCAAAAAAGCGGGGCAATGTGTTAAAGGCGTTAGAATGGTTCGTACATTTTGGGGCCGATGAAGATATTCTTGTTGATGCTCATCCGCATATTGGCACCAACAAACTCCCTAAGATTATTACCGCTATGCGGGAAGCGATATTGGAAAATGGGGGCGAAGTACATTTTAATTCGAAGCTGACTGATTTACAAATTACCGACAATGCCATTGAAGCCATTCAAATAAATGGTGAAAATTGGCTGCCATTTGAAAATGTAATTCTTGCTACTGGCCATTCTGCACGCGATATATTTTATTTACTTCATAATAAAAATATTAAAATTGAAGCCAAGGCTTTTGCGATAGGCGTAAGGGTAGAGCATCAACAAGAACTTATAGACCATATTCAATATCACGGCGATGATGATAATCCGTATTTGCCGCCGGCCAGTTATTCACTGGTGGAGCAAGTAGACGGAATGGGGGTGTATTCATTCTGTATGTGTCCGGGCGGGATCATTGCCCCCTGTGCTACTGAACAGGAAGAAGTAGTAACCAATGGCTGGAGCCCAAGCAAGCGGAATAATCCCTATGCTAATAGTGGGATAGTGGTGAGTGTGGCGCCTGAAGATCTGCCCAATTATAAAGAAGATGACCCCTTTGTTTGTCTCGATTTTCAGAAATATGTAGAACAGCGCTGTTGGGAGGCAGGAGGAAAGACGCAAAAAGTGCCGGCCCAACGTATGATTGATTTTGTGGAAGGAAAACTTTCTGAGGATTTTCCAAAAACATCCTACCAACCCGGAATTGTTTCTGCCGATTTAAATAAAGTACTTCCTCCATTGCTCGCCAAACGTTTAAAGAAGGCCTTTGTAGCCTTTGGCAAAAAGATGAATGGCTATTATACAAATCAGGCTGTACTTCACGCTCCAGAGAGCAGAACATCTTCCCCCGTATCGATTCCTAGAAATCCCGAAACCCTTGAACATGTTGAAATAAAAGGTTTATATCCTTGTGGCGAAGGCGCCGGCTATGCAGGAGGCATCATTTCCGCCGCCATTGACGGAATCAACTGTGTAGATGCAATTGCCGCAAAGTTGTTAGAAGTGAATTCTTAGAAGTTATAGGTTGTAAGTAGAAAGTTACAGGTTGAAGGTTTCAAGTTTCAGGTTGCAGGTTTCTAGATAGACGCTATTACAGTCTAGGTTTTGTTTTTTGGGATTTGCTATTTGGATTTTGTCGTTAGTCTTTCGTCTTTCCTCTTTCCTCTTTCCTCTTTTATTTGGAATTTGTCATTTGCCATTTGAAACTTGTCTTTCCTCTTTCCTCTTTCCTCTTTTATTTGGAATTTGTCATTTGTCATTTGGAATTTGTCTTTCGTCTTTCCTCTTTTATCTGGAATTTATTATTTGTCATTTGGAATTTGTCTTTCGTCTTTCGTCTTTCGTCTTTCCTCTTTCCTCTTTTCTCTTTTATCCCTTATCCATTAAAAAAGGGCCCCCAATTGGAAGCCCTATTTCAAAAAATATAATTCTAAAGATTACTTTATTTCAAGTAATTCCAGTTCAAAGGTTAAATCTTGTCCGGCCAATGGATGGTTGGCGTCAACAATAATAAAGTCTTCCTTTACATCGGCTACGCGCAATTGGCGCTCAGAACCATCAGGGTTTTTAGATACTAATCCCATGCCCACTTCTGGTTTAATTTCCTGTGGCAGGTTTTCACTCGGAATTTTTTGGAAAAGTTCCTTTTGAACCTCTCCGTAAGCTTCTTCTTTAGGGATGGTGATAGTTTTCTTTTCGTTCACTTTCATATCAACCAATCCTTTTTCAAAACCTGGAATCAACTTTCCTTCACCTAATTTAACTTCCAATGGCTCGCGTTCTGCAGAGCTATCGAAAACTTGGCCGTCGTTTAGTTTTCCTGTGTAATGAAGTTTTACGGTTTCATTTCCTTGTACTTGACTCATAAAATGTGTTTTTTTTGATTATTTAATCAATATGTGGCAAAACTATGGGTTTGAGTTGCCAATTCCACATAAAAAGAGGGTTAATCTGGATGTTTGTGTAAACATTAACGCTTCTCTCCTAAATTAGAGTGAATGCCAATATTTAAATAATTGAAGTATTTAATGAATTTTAAGCCTTCTTGGTTACCCAAAAATGGCCATACTACTAAAGGGCAATCGATTTAAGTACATCTGCCTTTAATGGCTTGAGGAGATAGGAAAGAACCTGATCATTTTCCTTCGCATTTCTTATATCGGTATTGTCTATGGAAGAAGTTAGAATATGGATTTTTAAATTTAATGAAATAGCCTCCTGCTTAATGATAGATATAAATTCCCAACCATTCATTTGGGGCATATGGATATCTAAAAAAACCAGATACTTTTTCTTGGGGTTATCGTGAATATAATCGAGCGCCTGCTTCCCACTTTCAACAGCCTTAACGGGCATATCGGGAAACTGCGACTTAATGACCTTCGTATTGATCAAATTGATAATACGGTCGTCATCAATTCATAATATTTCAGGATTCGATGTTTTCAAATGTATTTATTTTATGGGTAATTTCATGGATTACCTCGTCCAATTCATTTGCGGCCGTGCCTATCATTTCTAAAATTTCATCTTTGGAATTCTCTTCACTGTTTAATTCGGTTAAATATACAAGGCCCATAATTTTTGAAAGCGGGGCCCTAATTACGTGCGATTGCAACCAGGCAATTTCACGAAGGTTAGTATTCTGTCTTTTTATTTGCTCTAACTGCTGCCTAGAATTGGTAACGTCTAAGGCAGAGCCTATTGATCTTAAGGGGTTGCCATCTTCATCCCGTAATATATAGCATCTATCCACGAAATAGGCAATTGTGTTATTTTCGGCATATAGCCTATACTCCATCTCCCAATACTTTTTGTCCTTATCTTCAAATGATGTTTGCAAAGATTCCCACAGGGCAGGTAAATCATCGGGATGTACTTTTTTAAACCAGGAATTATGTTTAATAAACGGCTCGCTGGTGTCATAATTAAATGAACCTTCGTACCCTCTTCCTCGGGAAACAGTCTGGTTTTTATGGTCTATATCCCATATCATTTCATTACTAGCCTGCATGGCAAGAGCGAATCTTTCGTTGCTATGCGCAAGCTGTTGTTGGTATTGTTTGCTTTCCGTAATATCCTGAAGGGTTCCTTCAATTGTTATAGGCGTACCATTTTCATCTAAAATTAACTGCACTTCCTGATGCACCCATCTAACATCGTTAGAGGCAGTTATAATACGGTGCTCAAAGCTTTGTATTTTGCCAGATTTTAGTTCCTCGGTAAACGGGTTTAGCAGCATTTCTTTATCGGCCGGATGGAAGGCGCGTTCAATATTTCTTAAAGTAGGTGTAAATTCAGTGGGGCTGTAGCCAAAGATAGTATACATTTCCTCACTCCACTGCGAAAGTTCAGAATTTAAATCGCGGCTCCAATAGCCCAATTTTGCAATTTTATGGGCGTTCCTTAGCCTTAAATATGCGGTTTCCAGTTCTTGTTCTGCTATCTTTTGCTCGGTTATATCTTTTGCAACGGCGGTAATTATTTTTGCCTCCCGGTTTAAA
>CAXBDO010000241.1:0-4237 GCA_963974165.1 uncultured Aequorivita sp. | reverse complement strand
TTTTCAAAAAACTATTTGGAAAACTGAACGCATAACCGCACCTTTGCCTTTCAACAACCATTTATGCCAAAAGTAGTACTCATTACAGGCGGTTCTTCAGGAATTGGTAAGGCCATTGGCAATTATCTTTCTGAACGTGGCTACCAAGTTTTTGGCACCAGCCGAAATCCCCAAAATATAACCGATTCAAATTTTAAGCTTCTTAAAATGGATGTAAATGATAGCGTTTCCATCCAGAATGTTATTTCCGAAATTATTTCCGAAGCCAATAAAATTGATGTTGTTATTAATAACGCGGGGGTAGGAATTACCGGCCCCATTGAAGAAACTCCCGAGAACGAAATTAAAAAGGCTTTCGATACCAATTTCCATGGCCCAATCAATGTTATAAAAGCTGTTCTGCCACAAATGCGCAAGCAGGGCTTCGGGCATATTTTAAATATTACTTCTATTGCTGCGTATATGGGACTTCCGTACCGCGGAATTTACTCTGCCAGTAAGGCTGCCTTGGAAATTACGATTGAGGCAATGCGAATGGAAACCATTCAATTTGGTATAAAAATGACCAATATTGCCCCGGGAGATTTTGCTACAAATATTGCCGCTGGCCGTTTCCATTCCCCGGTTTTGGAAAATTCCCCTTATAAAAAGGATTATGGGAATACGCTAAAAATGATGAACGAGCATGTAGATAACGGGGGCGACCCGTTAGATATGGCCAAAGTGGTGCATAAAATTATTGAAACCCCCAATCCGCGAATTCATTATAAAGTAGGTTCTTCGTTACAAAAATTTTCAATTGTCCTGAAACGTGTTTTGCCGGATAAAATTTATGAACGGATGCTTTTGAAGCATTATGGGTTAAAGTAGAATTGCTAATTTCCAACTTATAAATCTTTTTCAACAAACCCTTTTCCCCAATACTATCTTCACTATTTTTACATTCAATAATTTGAAACTATAACTATGAAATTTTTTATCGATACCGCAAACCTTGATCAAATTCGCGAAGCACAAGATTTGGGTGTGCTCGACGGCGTAACCACCAATCCATCGTTGATGGCAAAGGAAGGCATTACAGGCCGCAACAATATTTTAAAACATTATGTAGATATCTGCAACATTGTAGATGGTGATGTTTCCGCAGAAGTTATTGCAACCGATTATGAAGGAATGGTGAAAGAAGGCGAGGAGCTGGCAGAACTTCATCCACAGATTGTAGTGAAAGTTCCGATGATTAAGGAAGGAATTAAAGCCATTAAATATTTTACAGATCACGGCATTCGAACCAATTGCACATTAGTTTTCTCTGCCGGACAGGCTTTATTGGCTGCAAAGGCGGGGGCAACTTATGTGTCGCCTTTTATTGGTCGATTGGATGATATTTCTACCGACGGACTTGAATTAATTGCAGACATCCGATTAATATATGATAATTACGGATTTGAAACCCAAATTCTTGCCGCATCTGTTCGTCATACAATGCACGTTATTAATTGCGCAAAAATTGGAGCTGATGTTATGACCGGTCCGCTTTCGTCTATAGAAGGTTTGCTGAAACACCCATTAACAGATAGCGGTTTAAAGCAATTTTTGGAAGATTATAAAAAAGGAAATTAAAATTTTCGCTTAGCGGAAAAAATTTAATTGGCGGAGTTAGAACCTTGGTTTTGGCTCCGCTTCATTTATTAAATAATTGCTTTTTGAAAAGGTGAAAACCTTATTTCTTATTCAAAAAACCCAGTAGAAGTTGTTCAAAATTGGGATTGAATAGGTTGGTCTTTCCTTCAAGGATAATGCCTGTTTCATCTATGATCAAGGCGCTATTAATATAGCTTACCAATAATCTCTTCTCGGCATCATTTAAATTTTCAATTTGGAATTCTAGGGCAGGGTCATATCCGGCTTTTGAGATAGTTTGCCGCCATTTCTTAAAATGTTTGTCGGTATTTATACCAACAAAATCATATTCTGGATATTTGGATTTTAGCTCGGCAGCGCGGTTGTGAATGTTTTTATAAAGCGACTGCGGATTGCCAGACCAAAAATAAATTACCGTTGGGGCCTTAATTATGCTGTGCAGATCTTTCACCACATTATCTGTACTAACCAGTGCAACATTAGGTATGGTATTGCCGGCGGTAAGCTTGACGGTTGTATTATATATTTTACTAATTTCAGCTACTTGCTTGGGGTCTGTATTCATTTTTGAAAACTGCTCAAAAAAGCGGCGCTCTTCTTCGGCGTTTTTTGCATTCACCAGATACCAAGTTGCATTATAATGCAATAAGCTGTTTTTAAGTGTATCTGAAGTAACCATACTATCTATCAACGCTATCTTTCTAAAATTGAAATCGTATGAATTGCGGTCTATAGTAGGTTTGCCTTGGTATTCGGCATACACCAAATTCTCAAAATATCTATTTAAAAAGCGATAGTAAGGGTAATAAAATTTTAGCTCATCTAATTTGAAATCGATTTTCTTTCTATAGGAAAAATAATTTTTGTCGAATTTATCGGGATTATTTCTATTGGCGGCGGCGTACTTTTCCTTCTTTATAAAATAGTCGTATTTAAGATTTGCCTCGGCCACCTTTTTAAAGTCTTCAGGCACTTCATTTTTTTCTATAAAGTCTTTATACTCTTTTAACTTAATGCGCTTTAGACTATCTATCTTTGAAGTAAATTCCTTAGAAGATAGTGTATACCATTTAGTCAGATTAAGGTTTTCGGCCTCATTGGTTAAATAGAGATACATTAAAAAATTGTTCTTTTCGCCCCCGCGCCCTGAATACGCCAGCGACTCATCAAAATCCATAGTATTAAGGTGAATTAAAAGACTATCACCCGGCTCAAGATAAAATACTTGGGTTTCGTTATGTTTTAAATTGAAAAGACCTGCCTTTATTTTTTCAGATTTATAGAGGAAGAAATTGTTAGAATCCAGCTTAACGGTGTCTAAAATTTCATTGCCTTTGGAAAAGACGATATAGTCTAGGGTAGGATTAATGATCTGTCCGCTTATCCAGGTAATTCCCTCAGAGCCTTCCTCCTTGTTGTTACAGGAAATAAGTAGCGTAAACAGTAATAGTGGAAGTAGTTTTTTAACCAAAGGAATTTAATTAAGATTAACAAACAAATTTAGCAACCCCCACGCACCAATTTGTTAAATGGTAGTTAAAAGGATTTTTAAAACGTTAATCTTTTCGAACTTATGCGAATTTTTAAAAGCTTAATGTTTTCGGGGTGTTGCTTAAATACCTACTTTTGCGCAAAATTTAAAAATTTATGCTTTCAGTTTCAAATCTTTCAGTACAGTTTGGAAAACGTGTGTTGTTTGACGAAGTAAGTACCCAGTTCACCACTGGCAATATTTACGGGATAATCGGTGCCAACGGTGCCGGTAAATCTACCTTGTTAAAAATTATTTCAGGAAAACAAGATCCCACCTCGGGCCATGTACACCTTGAAAAAGGCAAGCGTATGTCTGTGCTTGAACAAAACCACAACGAATACGATGAATTTAATGTACTTGAAACTGTTGTAAGAGGTAACAAGGAATTATTTTCTATCAAGACCCAAATAGATAAGCTCTACGAAAATTATACAGATGATAATGCCGAGAAAATTGGCGAGCTTCAAGTAGCTTTTGAGGAGATGAACGGCTGGAATGCCGATAGTGATGCCGCGGCAATGCTGTCTAATCTTGGCATAGATGAAAGCCTTCATTATACCCTAATGAAAGATCTGGACGGGAAACAAAAGGTACGCGTGCTTTTGGCACAGGCCCTTTTTGGCAATCCAGATGTGCTGATTATGGATGAGCCTACCAACGACTTGGATTATGAAACCATTAACTGGTTGGAAAACTTTTTGGCGAATTATGAGAACTGTGTAATTGTTGTTTCGCACGACCGTCACTTTTTGGATGCTGTTTGTACGCACATTAGCGATATAGACTTCGGGAAAATTACACATTACAGCGGTAACTATACCTTCTGGTACGAAAGTAGCCAGCTTGCCGCCCGCCAACGTTCGCAACAGAACAAAAAGGCAGAGGAAAAGAAAAAAGAACTTCAAGAATTTATTATGCGTTTTAGTGCAAACGTTGCAAAAAGCAAGCAGGCCACTTCACGTAAAAAGATGATTGAAAAATTGAATATTGAAGAAATTAGACCTTCCAGCCGTCGTTATCCGGCAATTATTTTTGAGCGCGAGCGCGAAGCTGGCGACCAGA
>CAXBDO010000240.1:0-4244 GCA_963974165.1 uncultured Aequorivita sp. | reverse complement strand
AGAATTGCATTTGCGGCCAATATTAAATTTAAAGGAAGGGGAAGGAGTTGCCTATTTCCGAAAGATAACCACAGATGTGGCGCTGCTTTGCAAAAAGTACAAAGGTTCATTTAGCGGAGAACATGGCGATGGTATTGTAAGGGCAGAATTTATTCCCATAATGATTGGCGAAAAAAATTATGAGCTTTTAAAACGAATCAAAAATGTTTTTGACCCCCATAATATCTTCAATCCGGGTAAGATAGTGGATGCGCTAAAGATGGATGAAAATCTGCGCTATGAAGTAAATAGGGCCGAGCCGGAAATAGATACTATAATGGATTTCAACGATTCTGAAGGTATTTTAAGGTTGGCAGAAAAATGCAATGGCAGCGGTGATTGTAGAAAGACTGCTGATGCAGCCGGCGCAATGTGTCCTAGTTACCACGCCACCAAAAATGAAAAGGATACGACCCGGGCGCGGGCAAACGCGCTTAGGGAAGTGCTAACAAATAACCAGGCAGCCAATAAGTTCAATTCAAAAGTTTTAAAGGAAGTTTTTGATTTGTGCATTAGCTGTAAGGCCTGCGCTAGCGAATGCCCGAGTAATGTAGATATAAGCACTGCAAAAGCTGAGTTTTTATACCAATACAACAAGGCCAACGGGGTTTCATTCTCAAACAAATTATTCGCCACAAGTACGAAATTGAATAAAATGGCTTCCAACTTTCCGCGGCTTTCCAATTGGTTTTTTGGCAACGCAATTACCTCAAATATTATTAAAAATGTCGCGAATGTACATTCAAATAGAACCCTTCCAAAAGTTTCTATAAAGAGTTTTAGTAAACAAGCGTATACACTTAAAGGTGAGTTAGATATTAATTATAATACTGCTTCAAAAAATTCTAAAAATGTTATTCATTTAATAGATGAATTCAGCAATTATCTGGATGCCGAAATTGCAAGCGATGCCTATATTCTTTTAATAGCTTTGGGGTATAATGTGGAAATAATTGACGCCTTGGATAGCGGTCGCGCATTATTGTCAAAAGGCTTCTTGGAAGAGGCAAAAGTGGAAGCAGATAAAAATATTACATACTTGAAAGAAAGGGTTTCTGAAAACCACCCCATGGTAGGCATTGAACCTTCAGCCATTCTTTCTTTCCGCGATGAGTATCTTAGATTAGCAGACGATAAATCTGCTGCACAGGCAATTTCGAAAAATACATTTTTAATAGAGGAATTTTTGGCTGCCGAAATTGAAAAGGGAACTATTACCCCCTCACGGTTCACTTCTGAGGAAAAACAGATTAAGATTCATTCCCATTGCCACCAAAAATCGCTCAGTAACCAAAAAGTAACTTTCGATATTCTCAACCTTCCCGTAAACTATAAACCAACTATTATTACTTCCGGTTGCTGCGGAATGGCCGGAAGTTTCGGTTATGAAAAGGAACATTATGACGTAAGTATGAAAATGGGGGAGTTGAAACTTTTTCCAGCCGTTCGTAAAGCGAGTGAAAACACGGTGATTTCAGCCAACGGCACGAGCTGCCGCCATCAAATTTTGGACGGCACTGGTAAAACTGCACTTCACCCCGCCACCATTCTGAAAAACGCGCTTTTAAGCAAATAAAGGTTTACAACTTAAATTTTTAAAATCTTAGTCTGGTTTAATGAGGCTCTATTAATACAGTTCTGATAATTAATCTATTATTCCTTGTTATTCGTTCTTGGGAAAGTATTCCCCAAAATTATTGGTTTGTATTTCATTGTAGAAGGCTTTCCTTTTTCCAAAATCATTTTTGAATTATTCCTTTCGAAAGTTTACATTTGTTGAAAACCACCTTATGGCAGGCAATTCCTTCGGAAAAATCTTTAAACTCACCACTTTTGGCGAATCGCATGGCGCGGCTATTGGCGGTGTTATTGATGGTTGTCCCGCTGGAATTTCAATAGATTTTGAAGCCATTGCCGCCGAAATGCAACGTCGGAAACCCGGACAATCGGCCATCGTTACACAACGTAAGGAAGAAGATGAAATTCAATTTCTTTCAGGAATATTTGAAGGAAGAACTACCGGTACGCCTATAGGTTTCATCATTAAAAATACCGACCAGAAAAGTAAGGATTACGGCCATATAAAAGATATTTACAGGCCATCGCACGCAGATTACACCTACGAGAAAAAATACGGAATTAGGGACCACCGAGGCGGCGGACGATCCTCTGCGCGCGAAACTGCCTGTAGGGTAGTAGCGGGAGCAATTGCAAAACAATTGCTGCAAGAAATTAGGATTACGGCCTATGTTTCTTCTGTAGGTGAAATGGAGCTTAAAAAATCCTATTCTGAAATTGATTTTTCTGAAATTGAAAAAAACCCAGTGAGATGTCCCGATGCCGAAATGGCTTCCAAAATGGAGGAATATATCAAGCAAATTAGAAAAGAAGGCGATACCATTGGCGGTGTTGTTAGCTGTGTAATCCAAAATGTTCCATTAGGCCTTGGCGAACCGGTTTTCGACAAACTACACGCTGTTTTAGGAAAAGCTATGCTCTCAATTAATGCCGTAAAAGGTTTTGAATACGGTAGCGGTTTTGCCGGCACTGCTATGAAGGGCAGTGAACATAACGACGCCTTCAATACGGACGGAAGTACCAAAACAAATTACAGTGGCGGTATTCAAGGTGGCATCAGCAATGGCGAGGATATTTATTTTAAGGTAGCCTTTAAGCCGGTAGCCACAATTATGCAAAAACAGGATACTATAGATAATGAAGGCAACCAGGCAATCGCTGAGGGCAAGGGTCGTCACGATCCTTGCGTAGTGCCTCGTGCCGTACCCATAGTTGAAGCTATGGCGGCACTGGTAATTGCCGATTTCTATTTAATGAACAAAATTTCACGACACTAAAGAATCTATAATTTATATGAAAAAATTAGCGCTACACTGGAAGATTATCATCGGATTGGTTTTGGGAATTATCTGGGCCCTGCTTTCAAGTCAACTGGGCTGGAGCGATTTCACCATAGATTGGATAGCGCCTTTCGGAAAAATTTTCATTAATCTGTTAAAGCTGATTGCCGTGCCTTTGGTTTTGGTATCGATTATTAGCGGTGTAGCAAACATTGGCGATCCGTCCAGTTTAGGAAGAATGGGAGGTAAGACCTTGCTCGCCTATCTGGTTACAACACTTTTTGCCGTTACCCTCGGCCTCGTCTTGGTTAATGTAATACAACCAGGAAAATTAATAGATGAACAAAGCCGGATAGACAATCGAATAAGTTATGAGGTTTGGGCTTCATCTGAAGGCCGCCAAATCAAGGATGGCGTAAATTATTTGCAGGATCCTGCATTTTTTGAAAGAGCACAAAAAATAACCGATCTTTCAAGAGGGGAATTAAAAGATGCTGCAGTTTCAGAAAAAATGGAAACTGCCAAAAAAACCAAGGAAACCACCCCATTGCAGCCACTGGTTGATATAGTGCCGGAGAATTTTTTCTTTTCCTTGACAGATAATGGACTTATGCTGCAAATTATTTTCTTCGGAATATTTTTCGGGGTTTGTTTGCTGCTCATCCCCAATGAAAAATCAAAGCCCGTTACCACTTTTATGGATAGCACCATGGAAGTCTTTTTGAAAATGGTAGATTTGGTAATGCAGGCCGCACCGTTTTTCGTTTTCGCTTTAATGGCGGGAGATGATATAGGGAAAGTTTATGAGATTTTTAAAGGCTTAAGCTGGTATTCCTTAACGGTATTCCTGGGCTTAATGATGATGATATTTATAGTGTATCCATTGCTAATGAAATTGTTTGTGAAGCAAATACCCTACAAAGGATTTTTTAAAGCAATGGCCCCAGCACAGACGCTTGCGTTTTCAACTTCAAGTAGCGCTGCTACCTTGCCGGTTACTATGGAATGTGTGGAGGAAAATTTAGGCGTAAATAAAAAGATTACAAGTTTTGTCTTGCCAATTGGCGCTACGGTAAATATGGATGGAACTTGCCTTTACCAAGCAGTTGCCGTTGTGTTTCTTGCCCAGTTGCATATGATAGACTTAACAATAATGCAGCAACTAACAATCGTATTAACCGCTACATTGGCATCTATAGGCTCCGCAGCGGTACCTAGTGCTGGCTTGGTGATGTTGATTATAGTTTTGGAATCTGTAGGTTTAAATCCAGCATGGATTGCAATTATTTTTCCTGTAGACCGAATTCTGGACATGTTTAGAACTGTAGTGAATGTAACTGGCGATGC
>CAXBDO010000239.1:0-4259 GCA_963974165.1 uncultured Aequorivita sp. | reverse complement strand
ATCCGAGATATGTTCAATGATTCATTCTCTGCAATACATATTGACGATGAGACCCTATACTTGAAAATAAAAGATTATGTGCAGGAAATTGCACCGAAAAAAGAAAATATCGTTAAGTTTTATGACAGCAATGTTCCTATGTTCGAGAAATTCGGCATAGACAGACAGATTAAAACTTCCTTCGGAAAAACAGTATCAGGTAGCAAAGGAGCCTATTTGGTTATTGAACATACCGAAGCAATGAACGTTATAGACGTGAACAGCGGTAACCGAAGCAACAAGCAAAAAACACAGGAAGGCACAGCGCTAGAAGTGAATATGATTGCAGCTACCGAGGTAGCAAGACAGCTCAGGTTGCGCGATATGGGGGGAATTATTGTGGTAGATTTTATAGATTTGGCAAATGCCAACCACCGTAAAGAGCTTTATAACCACCTTCGCAATGAAATGAAGGACGATAGGGCAAAACACAAGATTCTTCCTCCAAGTAAATTTGGGTTGATACAGATAACCCGCCAACGCGTTAGGCCCGAAATGAATATAAAAACCCGTGAGGAAGATCCCAGCAATGTGATCGATGGGGAAATTGAAGCGCCTATTATCGTTGTAAATAGAATTAATGAAGAAGTTAAACGCCTTTTCACAAAAGACTATAAAAAGATAACTCTCAATACACATCCTTTTATAGCGGCCTTTTTAACCAAAGGTTTCCCAAGTGTTCGAACCAAATGGTTTTTAGAACATAAAAAATGGGTAAAAATTCAACCTCGCGATGCGTATACGTATCTCGAATATCACTTTCACGATAAAGATGGTGAATTGATAAAATAACCTAAACCCCTTTTGAAGACTTACTTCAGAAGGGGTTTTTTTATGGTTAGATATTTTTTATAGCCCCTTAAAATTTAGCGACGATTGTACCAGTTATAAAATTTTCTTTGAGAACTTTGCGGTTAAGCTCCCTGCCCTCTGGGGTTAATTTTTCCAAAAAGAGCACAAAATAGCAAAGACCAAAGAGAAAATGGAACCTCATAAAACATATACTGTGGACGAAGCAACCAAAAGGATGGAGCGTTACTGCGCCTACCAAGAACGCTGCCATAAGGAAGTGCACCAAAAATTGTATGAAATGCGGATGATCCCCTTGGCCGTAGACCAAATAATAGATCATTTGCTGCGGCACAATTTTTTAAATGAAACGCGATTTGCACAGGCCTTTGCCCGAGGAAAATTCCGGACAAAAAAATGGGGGAGAAATAGGATTGTGAATGAGTTGAAAATGCGTCAAATTTCTATTTACAACATTAAGATTGCCTTAAAGGAAATACCCGATTCGGAATACTTCAAAACCTTTGATGCCTTGGCTGAAAAGCGCTTAAAACAATTAGCTGCGGAAAAAAATCTTCAGAAGAAACGGAAAAAATTGGCCGATTATCTTTTCTATCGAGGGTGGGAACCAGAAATGGTGTATGGCAAGATTTCCGAAATTTCAAAATGAGAATACATCTATTTAGAACCTTACCGCCACAAATCTAAACACTATAGTGCTTTATTTGTGCGAACTATTGCCTGTTCGTTTTTCCAGTCTATCCATTCTTGGCCTTTCAATTTTCGCATCAATTGATCGAAATAACGCATAATGGTAATATTATAAACCGCTTTTGCGAGGTTTTTAGGGTTTCTGGCAATGGCGCGCAGGCTCATAGAAAAACCGGGCGTAATATAGCGCATATAATGCCAGTAACCTTCAGGCATATAAAGAACATTCCCATGTTCCAAATTGGTAATATAGCCCTTTGCCTTTTTAAGTGCTGGCCATTTGCTATAATCTGGATTGTGAAAATCTATGTCTTCGCGAGTAATTAGGGAATGTGGAATTTTATATAGATAATCATTCTGCTTTTGGTCGAAAAGAATCACTTCTTTTTTTCCTTGGAAGTGAAAATGGAAAATATTGGCAAGATCTATATCGTAATGCATAAAAGTGTACGAATCCTTTCCGCCGAAAAATAACATTGGCAGCCCTTTCATTAATTTTAGACCAAAATCTGGATATGAAAAATCCTTTTGAAGCTTGGGAACTTCCTTTAAAATATTCCAAAGGAAGATGCGGTATTTAGTGGGTTCTTTTTTAAGAAGTTCCACGTACTCTTTCATCTTCATTTTGGCGTGCGGCTCATTAAAGCCATCTTTATGGCTTACAGGGCGGTTGTCATAAAGTGGAACCATTTTATCGCCCGCAACTTCGGCCATATATTCTAAATTCCATTTGGAATAGGCTGGCCAATCTTCAATAAACCGTTCAATAACAACAGGTTTTTGAGGCTTGAAATAATTCTTTAGAAAATCTTCCTTGGTAATGGTTTCTACCCTGTCTATCTTCTGTAACTGCATAATTTTTAGATTGAAACAAAGCTACGAATCTCTTTCTATTGTAGGAAGCAGTGTTAGTATAACTTTAAGGAATTTAGATAGCAACCCATTTAGAGTTATGGGGGTCTGTAGCGTCTAATAAATCTAATTTTAATTTTTTAGACAATTCGCTGCCTATATTTAATGCTGTTTCAGATTTGTTGGACATTCCAAAGTTAAAATGCTTGTTTTTATTATACCAGAGATTTACGAGATACTTAGAGTCGCTCTTTTTAAATACAGAAATATAATCCAGACTTTGGAATTTGCGCCATTCGCTAACCCTTATGGGGCCTATTCTGTAAATGATTTTATATTGATTATTTTTAAAGTCGAATTGATAATCTTTTACAACAGCAAAACTTATTCCTGCGCCTATTAATGTTGTAGCTATTCCAAGTATTTCCCAATAAATGATTATCTTTTTATGGTTTGTATCTATTGTGGATGTTACATAAAATAAATATAGAGACACAAGAGCGGCAGTAAAAAAAAGTGCTGCGATTATAATTTGCCACATAGGTCTGGATCCTTCAGATATATGAGCGTCAATAAATCGAAGATGTTCAGGAATTTCTACGGGTACACTTTCATCTTCAGCATAGGTGAAATCTACTTTTGGAGTATGAAGATTAATAGCGAGGTTATTTGCAAGTTCTTTCCCACAATTAATTGCATCCTCTTCATTAATATAAACATCTATAGAATAGTGACTTCTCTCATTATACCACAATTTAACCTCGTATAGTCCATCTAAATTTTTATAGACTGAAATATAGTTAAGTGTATCAAATTTTCGCCAAGTGCCAAAACCTATTGGTCCAACTCGTTTTACTATCTTATATTTTTTCTGGATAAAATTGAAATGAAAGTCTTTCACCATAGAAAACACGATACCAAGTACAATTAATGGAAGAGTTACTAAGAGTGGAATTATAAAAATGAAGACTGGGGGTACGAATTCTCCTGGTTTATAGCTTAAAGATTGATATAATATATATAGGGCAGAAGTAAAGCAAAGAGCTGGAAAAATTAGTTTCCACCACGCTATATTTCCTTTTGAAACATAAACTTCATTTCTATTCATATTACAAGTATAAAAAAACGCTTCCTAATTATGGAAACGTTTTTTTATATAAATAAGATGTTTTAGAGAATTAATCTGCCAAAACCATTACTCTGTTATTGTTGCATTCAACAGTTCCGCCAGAAATATGAAGAACCCATTTTCCGTCTTCTTGGGTGAATTTGCTTTTAAAGGCTTCCGCAATTGTAGGGTTTCCTTTAAACTTCACCTTTCCTTCCTGTAAAACAGAAACGATGGGCGCGTGGTTGTTCAGCATCTGGAATTCTCCATCTACGCCAGGAACGGTTACGCTTTCTACTTCACCAGCAACTAAAGATGCTTCGGGGGTTACTATTTCTAAATACATATTTTTTAGTTGTTTGTTGGTAGTTGATAGTTGTTGGAGAATCTCTCAACCAACAACTATCAACTATTAACCAATTTTAAGCTTCAGCTAGCATTTTATCTCCGGCTGCAATAGCTTCCTCGATAGTTCCTTTTAGATTGAATGCTGCTTCTGGAAGGTGATCTAATTCGCCATCCATAATCATATTGAATCCTTTGATGGTTTCTTTAATGTCAACCAATACTCCAGGAATACCTGTAAACTGCTCTGCTACGTGGAAAGGCTGAGAAAGGAAACGCTGTACACGACGTGCGCGACCAACAGCCATCTTATCTTCTTCAGAAAGTTCTTCCATACCAAGAATAGCAATAATATCTTGTAGTTCCTTATAACGCTGTAAAAGCTCTTTTACTCTTTGTGCACAGCTATAGTGTT
>CAXBDO010000238.1:0-4271 GCA_963974165.1 uncultured Aequorivita sp. | reverse complement strand
GCTTCTTACACTGCGGCAAAAGCGCACAAACTGTATTTAAAAAATACCTCTACAAATTTAACCAAGCAAACCCGAAAATAGTATGCCAAAAAATATGTTTTAACTTGTATTTAACGTCCAAACTTCCACCTAGCACGTGTTGGCTTTTTATATCTTTGCGCAACTATGGAATTCACCTTTTACAAATACCAGGGCACGGGCAATGATTTTGTGATAATCGACAATCGCGAAGATTTTTTTCCGAAGGAAGATACCCAGCTTGTAGCCAAAATCTGCGACAGGCGATTTGGCGTTGGGGCAGATGGCCTGCTTTTATTGGAGAATCACAACACCGCCGATTTTAAAATGGTGTATTACAATAGCGACGGCAACTTAAGTTCTATGTGCGGCAATGGCGGAAGATGCATTGTGCATTTTGCGAATTTTCTTGGAATTATTTTCGAAAACACAACTTTTGAAGCAGTTGATGGTTGCCACGAAGCCAGCATTGCAGACGATTGGGTTTCGCTAAAAATGAATGATGTGCCTAGCGTAAAAGTAACTGACAATTTTTCATTTTTGAATACCGGCTCGCCACATCATGTTGAAATTGTTCCAGCTTTGGAAAATTATGATGTTTTCAATAACGGCCGAAAAATTCGGAATACAATTTATGGCCCCGAAGGCACTAACGTAAATTTTGTGGAAAAGATTGATGATGCCAATTTTTCAGTGCGCACTTATGAGCGCGGGGTTGAAGATGAAACCCTTTCCTGCGGCACGGGAGTTACCGCTGTTGCTATAGCAATGTTTGAAACCGGAAAAACTACTCAGAACCATATTTCTCTTAAAACACCCGGCGGAAAACTGCAGGTGCGTTTTCAAAAAGAAGATTCACAGTATAAAAATGTATATTTGGAAGGACCGGCAACACAAGTATTTAAGGGCTTCTGGAAATGAAAACACTAAAAGGGGAAAACATATTTTTACGGGCTTTGGAGCTATCGGATCTGGATTTTCTCTATACGCTGGAAAATACCGAATCGCTTTGGGAGGTCAGTAATACTACCACGCCCTATTAAATATATTCTAAAACAATATTTACAGAACAGCCACCGCGATATCCACGATGTACAGCAATTGCGGCTTGTTATCTGTAAAAATGAAACGGAGGCCCAAGTTGGATTTATCGACCTTTTCGATTTTGATCCGAAACACAGCAGGGTGGGGGTTGGAATTGTAATTTTTTCTGAGGAAGATAAAAGACAAGGTTTTGCTTCTGAAGCCTTAGGCCTAACTTGCAACTATGCTTTTACACATTTGAAGGTACACCAAATATTTGCGGGAATTTCAGAGGAAAATGAAGGCAGTATAAAATTATTTGAAAAGGCCGGGTTTGCAAACAGCGGCTTAAAAAAAGATTGGATCTTTTCCGAAGGAATCTATAAAAGTGAATATTTCTATCAATTAATCCGCAATTAACGGCATTTATAAATCGAAAAATGTACATAAAAAAAATATTGATAATTATTGTTTTGTTGGGCGCCATTGGGATGGGAGCCTTTGCGTGGTACGTGTACGATACGGCATTTACGGGAAACACAGCTTTCAATAATAAAGAAGCACATGTTTATATTCCAACCAACGCTACTTTGAACGATGTTCTTGAAGAATTGGAACCTTTGCTGAAAAATACCGAGTCGTTCCAAACCATTGCGGTACAAAAACAATATGCTTCAAACATAAAGCCGGGGCATTTCATTATTAGAAAAGGAATGACCAACAACGATATTGTAAATACCTTGCGGAGCAGAAACATTCCTATCAATATAAAATTCAACAATCAAGAACGCTTGGAAGATTTAGCGGGGCATATAGCCAATCAGATTGAGGCAGACAGCATTTCTTTGCTGAATGCAATGCGCGACCCGCAATTTTTAAAGGAAGTTGGATTAAATGAAGAAACTGCCTTATCGCTTTACATTCCGAATACGTACGAATTTTATTGGAACAGTTCTGCCGAAACATTCAGAAGCCGAATGAAAACCGAATATGACCGATTCTGGAATGAAACTAGACTTGAAAAAGCCAAAAAATTAAACCTTAGTAGGGAAGAAGTTATGTCTTTAGCCGCAATTGTGCAAAAGGAAACTGCCAAGGTTGATGAGCGCCCCCGAGTGGCTGGTGTTTATTTAAACAGGTTGAAGGTAGGGATGTTGCTACAGGCAGATCCAACCGTAATCTATGCTATAAAACGCGAGAGCGGAGATTATAGCCAGATTATAAAAAGAGTGCTTTATAAGGACTTAGAATTAGATTCACCTTACAACACCTATAAATACCCAGGCGTTCCTCCCGGACCAATTGCCATGCCCGATATTTCTTCAATAGATGCAGTACTTAACCCCGAATCGCACGAGTATTTTTATTTTGTGGCAGATGTTACAAATTTCGGTTACCATAAGTTCGCCAAAAATCTAGCGCAGCATAATGTAAATAAAGCTGAATATGTGCGATGGGTCAATAAACAGGGCCTGAACAGGTAGATAGCTTCATTAACTGTTAAAAGCACCTCTAATTTTGGGTTAAAAATTGTTAAGCCTTCGCTTATTGTCTAAATATACCTTACCTTTTACTTTGTAAATAACTGACTGTCACGTATACATAAGACAGTCGGCCGTTCTTTGGCACAATTTTTTCATAATGCGCGGTGAACATGTGTTTGCCAATTATTTTGGCATATAAAGATTTTATTTCGCCTCGCACAAAGCGATGGCGCGATAATTATAATTTAAAACTAAGTAAAACATGACAAAACGTTTTATGAAATTGTCTGCGGCTGTTGCAGTTTTTGTTGCAATGGCATTCTCATCAGAGAAAGTAGATTACAGCAGTTCTATATTCATTACAGATTCCGTAGGGAATGTTGCCTATGTTCCTTACGATTATGAAGTGAATTTGAATTCCCAAGACAGTGTGCCCTTTCTTGGGAAGTCGTTCTTAGGTTTCAGTTATGACCTCGGCTTTAGTGAAAGCAGTGGAAATTACCGTGCCGTGAACAGATTGGGATATTTAGGCAAATACCAGTTTGGCCGTTCTACCCTAAACTGGGTAGGCATCTATAATACCTCCCGATTTTTAAATAGCCCATTGTTGCAGGAAAAGGCTTTTGAAGCTTTAATTTCCAAAAACAAATGGGTACTTCGGGATTATATAGATGAATTTGTTGGCCAAACAATCAATGGTGTTAAAATATCCGAATCGGGCCTTGTGGCCGCGGCACATTTGGGAGGCGCCGGAAATGTGATAAAATTTCTGGATAGCAAAGGAGAAACAGTCTTCAGAGATGCAAATCATGTACCTATAACTAGATATATGAAACGCTTTGTAGACTACGATCTTTCGCAAATACTCCCAGACAACAACGCCAGAGCGACATTATAATTATTGAAGAAACCAGGTTGACAAGCCTGGTTTTTTATTTAATATTATTTTAACAGCCTTAAAATCAGATTTTTAAAAAATTCCTTATCTTTGCCCGCTGAAACGAGGATGTAATGCTATATCCGAATTTTAAATGTAAATGATAAAGAACGTATATCTAATTGCAGTATTACTTGTTGCTACCGTACTAGTAGGGACAGGTTTCATTTCAAAAGATAGCTATGATTTTTCAGCGTTTAGCACCGAAGGATTAGAGTTATATTACAACGTTCCCACAGAAGCTGAACTCACTCCATTAATGGCTCCTGTGTCCCCACAATTTTATTTGTTTTTGGGTAAATCCTATGTTGGATTTAAAGAAGCTCTTGGTTTTAAAGAATCAAGAGGTGATTACCATATTGTGAATGATTATGGTTATATGGGAAAATATCAGTTTTCAAGAGCTACCCTTCGTATGATGGGCCTTAAGAATGCCGATAACTTTCTATACGACACCCGCCAACAGGAAGCCGCTTTTATGGCTTACACCTCCTTAAATAAGTGGATCTTGCGTAAGGATATTAAACGTTCTGTAGGCAAAACTATGGGCGGTGTAAAAGTTACCGAATCTGGCATTCTGGCTGCAGCACATTTAGCCGGTGCAGGCAATGTAAAGAAATTTCTTAGAAGTGCTGGCGAAAACCGTTTTGAGGACGCCAACGGTACTTCTATTCGTTATTATTTGCGTATGTTTTCTGGTTATGATACTTCGCATATAAAAGCTAACAGAAAACCTAGGATAATCTAATTTTTACTATCCTTGAATAATAAATAAGGTGGGTCTTTTATGAAGGTCCACCTTTATTTTT
>CAXBDO010000237.1:0-4276 GCA_963974165.1 uncultured Aequorivita sp. | reverse complement strand
TTACGCCCAGTACCGCAGGCGCATCTTTGGAATGGGCAGGTACCAGCTGCGCGACGACTTTGTGATAGAATGCCTGGTGCAGGATACCTTTTTAAAACTGTGGGTGCACCGCGACCGCATCGAGCGGCCAGAGCACATCCTGTACTTCCTCCTTTTCGTGATGAAACGCGAGTGCATCTCCTACTACACCCGCCCCAGAAACGATTTCAATAGAAAGATCCGCTCCCTTGAAAGCTTTGACAATTACCTAGACTATATGGCGGGCTACGATCCTTTAATTGAGGTCGAGACCCAAAAAGCACAGGCCAAGGAGCAACAGGATTTCGAGCGCGTTCAAAGCGTCCTACCCCTCTTGGATGCCGAGGGAAAACACCTTATCGAGCTCTGCCTAAAATATGGCTTTCAATACAAAGCCATTGCACAAGCTATGGGCAGCAGCGTTACCGATACAAGCCTCAAGATAAAAAAGGCCATTGCCACCCTTAAGACCATCGTAGACCACGGCGGAAACTTAAACCCCAAGCAAAAGCCTGCCCCCATCAAGTTACAGGGCACCATGACCCCAGCACAGGCAGAAATACTAAAACTGCGCTGTGAAGAAAAGTTCTCCTTCGCTGCCATAGCCCAATCCCTCAATCGCCCCCAAAAAGAAGTCCACCGCGACTTTATGGTCGCCTATAAACTATTACAGAAAAAACACCACCAATCAGCATAATTGTAATTTGGAAGTTGTGGTTTGGAGTTTGTGACTTGGAGTTTGTGATTTGTTATTTGGAGTTTGGAGTTTGTGATTTGGTATTTGTTTTTTGGAGTTTGGAATTTGTCATTTGGAATTTGTCATTTATCCCATTTCGTCAGCCTTGATTTTTTTCTTTCATTTTTCATCAAGGAAAAAAGAAAAAACATAAAGAGAAACCATTATGCTCAGGTGTAGTTGCGATAGATTCTTTTGGAATTTGGATTTTGGTTTTTGGAATTTGTGATTTGGTATTTGTTATTTGTTATTTGGAATTTGTGATTTGTGATTTGTTATTTGTTATTTGTCAATTACTCCCTAATAACTACTGCCTGCTAATTGATTATTGCTCATTGACTATTGCTCATTGACTATAGCTCATTGATTAATGATTATTGATTATTGATTATTGAAAATGCAAACATTAAAACTAACCCGAAAGCTACAGCTTATAATAGACCTGCCAGATGGGGAGGAGCGCAAAGAAGCCTTTGAAAAACTCTACCGCTGGCAGAACCGTGCCTACCGTGCGGCAAACCTCATCGTGTCCCATCACTACATACAGGAAATGGTACAGGAGTTCCTTTACCTTTCGGAAAAAGTGCAGTACAAACTCGCCGATGAAAAAAAGGACCCTCTGGGTATCCTAAACCGCTCCCGCAACAACACCACCTACCGTTTGGTGTCAGACCGTTTTAAGGGCGAGATCCCTACCGACATCCTATCCAACCTCAACCGCTCTCTCCTCCTAACTTTCAACAAAGAAAAGGCCGCATACTGGAAAGGGGAGCGCTCGCTAAAGAATTTTAGGAAAGATATGGCCTTTCCCTTTGCTCCCAATGAGTGCATCCATGGCCTCCACTATAACGAGGAAAAGAAGGCCTTTTGCTTTCGTTTGTTCAGGATTCCCTTTAAAATCTATCTGGGTAGGGCTTTCAACGATAAGCGAAAGCTGTTGGAACGGGCAATCGCGGGCGAGACCGGCATCCGCACCTCCCACCTTAAGCTAAAAGACGGCAAGATCTTTTGGCTGGCGGTTTTTACAATAGAAAAGGAAAAACACCAATTGCGGCCCGAAGTAATCGCCGAAGCTTCCCTATCTCTCGAATATCCAATTGTAGTAAAGGCAGATGGCACTAGGCTAACTATTGGCAACAGGGAAGAGTTCCTGCACCGAAGGCTGGCCATACAGGCAGCACGAAAACGCGCCCAATCGGGCGCCACCTATTCCCGTTCCGGCAAGGGTGTCAAGAGAAAGCTAAAGGCAGTAGACAGCTTTCACGAAAAAGAACGCAATTATGTCCACAACCGCCTCCATCTGTACAGCAAAAAGCTAATCGATTTCTGCATAGCCCAACAAGCAGGAACATTGGTTTTATTAAACCAGGAGGACAAAATAGGCATCGCCAAGGAAGAAGAATTCGTATTGCGCAACTGGAGCTATTACAGCCTCATCGAAAAAATAAAATACAAGGCCCAAAAAGCCGGCATCGAACTTATTATAGATTAATATATTGGAATTGAATATTAAAGATTCAAAACTTTAAATTGTAAACCAGAAACTAAAAACGTGAATTTTGTGATTTGTGATTTGAGATTTGTGATTTGAGATTTGAGATTTGGAATTTGATATTTGGAATTTGGAATTTGTGATTTGTGATTTGGAATTTATCATTTGCATCTTTCTTTCCTCTTTCCTCTTCCCTCTTTCCTCTTTCCCCTTTCGTCTATGAAACTAGAAACCTTGTAATTTATAATTTGGATTTGTAATTCAACAAAAGAGGGTTCTTGTAAACCCGCAAGGTGAGGCCTCAGGCACTCACTAAATGCTAGATGCTAAACCATACAGCATATACAACGCGTGGGCTCTCTTTTTTTAACCCATTATTGCAGAGCACCTCAACAACCGTAGTAATTTAAACCTCCCCCCACGGTGTCCGAGTGAATTCCAAAAAGCGGAGCGAAGTAAAATTAATACCGAGGCAATCAAAGCAAAAATCATCACGGTGTCCGAGTGTCCCGAACTCGCTTAGGGATGTATCGAGGCCACCAAAGTCACAATCATCACGGTGTCCGAGTGTCCCGAACTCGCTTCGGGATGTATCGAGGCCACCACACCTCCAATCTCCCCACCCTTAATCCTAAACCTTAATCCCTAATATCTCAACCCCTACAGCATTAGCATTCTTAAACAAATAATATGTGCTTTCCACTTTTTGATAAAACTTCATACCCAAAACCGCAATCGCAGTGCCTTCAACTTCTGGTATGTTCGTACTCATCTCAAAAGAAGTTGCGTCGTAATGCTTGTCTATGTAAAGGGGTACACTGTTCTTCAAACGGTATTCTATATTATCAAAATTGAAATGTAAAAGCCCCATCGTAAGTGCCATATGCGTGGCCCCAGAAGGAAACTTCACATTTTTTATATCAAAATTGGTAATGCTAAGAATCCTCGTGTTAAAATCAAAATCCGCTGAACAAGCTAAGATATCTAAAACACTACAGGCAGGTGTAAAAACAAAATTGCGAAGTAAGTGTAAGCCAACAGGAGTTTCTAACCCTTTGCCCACTTTTCTTTTGCCTCTTACGTTCACGCGGTCCAATGTCTTTAATTTCGTTAGAAGTGTCATCATCCGGCCATGTAACGATCCATCCTTTCTCACACATAAAAAGGGAGCAAGGGAAATTCGAAGTGCCTTCTTTATCCTGCTACAGTCCCCAAACTCCGAAGCATTTTCCATTGTTCTTACTAAACTTGATTTATTTTTGCTGTTCTTGCTATAGCCACCCCCAGCTGCCCTAGCCAAGTCCCCACCTGTTACAGTAGAGTAAAAATTGATGTCTCCTATAGTACCCTTCAATCGAATAATTCCTGTTTGCTTTGCCATATCATTCATTTTTAGACATTTAAATTAATAAAAATCATTGAGATAATTTACATTTAAGAAAAAATAAAGCATATCTATAGTATATGTATAGAATATTTAAAGCGTCTTTATAGCGTGTTTATAGCGTATACATAATAAAAAATATTATAATACTACTTATATTAATTAGCATTTAAATGAAAATAGCAAGAAATTGAATAATGGGCCGAAGAATTTAAAAACTAAACCCAAACACCCCGGTAACCCCAAAATCACGGGCGTCTATATTGTCTAAGTAATTACCGCGGAAGTTAAAATCGAGCCTAAAGACCCTAAAGATATTGCCTACCCCTACGCTCCATTCCCAGTAGATATCTTCGGGCGCTTGGTAAACAATGTTCGAAGCATTTAAATCTATATTCTCTTGTGAAATTGTACCGTATACCGCCCTAAACCCAACTACTTCACGTAGGTCAAGTTTCCTAAGCACAGGGATTCTGGAGAAAATTCGTCCGCCAAAATTGTGTTCTAAATGAAGTGAAGTGTAGGTATCGCTCACAAATTCATAATAATCCAATTGGGTGAAGGTATTGTAAAGACTAAAATAAGTCTGGTTACCCGGAATTGGGTTTATAAGGCTTAAGGGAACCGCACCAATAGTAGTTCCAAC
>CAXBDO010000236.1:0-4303 GCA_963974165.1 uncultured Aequorivita sp. | reverse complement strand
TGCCTCATTTACATAATTAGATCCAAAATTTGCGTCAAGGTCCAATGATTCTTCCCTTCCCAAGGTATATAAAAGGTAATCTACCCCAGGCTTTGAATAACAAACAACCAAATCTGCCAATACGTTATAGGCTCCCTTCGTTTTTTTTGAGGATGCATTGAGCTGGCTATAGGCCGATGAGGCAAATTTTGAACAGTCTACCAATTCGTTTTTATGGTTTATGTAGTTTTTACCACTTATAACCTGGCAACCGGCAGACCAATTGGTATGCCCAATTCCAGACCAATGGATGTTAATACTGTTATTAACCTCTAGACTATTGTTGCCCGCAACGCTAAGATCGTGCGGGGTTAGGGCATTATCTTTATCCAGATCGCGAAGTATAATTACACCTGCCGATTTATATGGTTTTAAGGCGCGATATATTTTTTTTTCTTCTGAAATTTTATGCCAGCCAAATCTGTATTTATGCTGGCCCTCTACCAAATAAGGTTCATTGCGGCTACTGCCTACCATTTTTTTACTGGGGTCTGTAGAGCCCCAAAATTTGAAGATCAGACCGTTAATCAACAAGATAAATAAATCGTCATTTGCACGTTCCCTCGCAGCACTTGTGTCGTGCTTACGCCGTATTCCTATTAAATGGATTTCATCTTTACTAAAATCCCAGTCAGTAGCCTTTATGGTTGAATGCGTATTTTCCAAAGCATTTACGGCTGTCATAATTGGGCCTGGATTCGCTATATAATGCGCCTTTGATTTTTTAAGTAACTTAATCCAATTGCCGAATTCCTTTGACGGATTCTCAGAACTGGATTTGCCCCAGTCTGCAACCCTTCCATCACTTTTCCATCTATCTACGTGCTGCATGGTTATATTACCTACCAAACCATCGGGAACCATTTCGGGGTCGCCCTCGGGGTCTAAAGTGCGTACGTATTCCTGAAACAATCTTGCCGCTGCTTGGGTTACATAGTCGAATACCCCGTCTATTACGCCCCTGGGCATAAACCCAGCATCAAATAAAAATTGTTGAAGTTTCGCAACTTCGTCAGATTCTGTTTCGGTGAAAGGGCGCCAAGTAGTTCTATCGTCATCACGAAAAGAGTTGGACGTTACCGTAATACCATCCATATGGTACGGATCCAGAAATTTTCGACGGTCTTCAGGAATTCGGCCCAAATCGCAGCTGCCTAGTGAAAGTACGCTCATAATAGTAGTTTTAAATTAATAATAAATAAAACCGAACTAGAATAAATTCGGAAAATCTAAAAACTATTGAGTCTGAATAATTGGCGGGTATAAGGTGAGGACGGAACTAGGTAACTTACATATTGTAAGCCTATTCCATATCTAAATATAAGAAATTAAGAATAACTACAGTTGCGATTACTCGAAAAAGTAGGAGATATTAGTTAAATGGAAGTTAGGTTTATAAACTGCAATTAATCTTCTGGTGGAAAACCGTGGATTTCCTCGTACACAGTATCAAAATTATCGCGAAGATAGCTGCGCAGTTTTAAACGATAATCTTCCTTTAACCAACTAATGAAGTTATGGGTGCTTTTACTAATGCACTGCGAGTATTTTTCAATACGATGGTCTATATCGTCGCCAAGCATTTTGGCTAGTCCCAACGCATCGTAAACATCCTCACTGTTCTCAATACAGATATATGCGTGGTGCGCAATGGAGCGTTCCAGTACTACTTTAGACGATTCGCCTTTATAGGTAGCTTCAATATACGTTTCCTTAATATTGAAGTAAACATCTTTACTCTTGGCAAATTCAGCCCGAAGTTCTTCAGGCATTTCATACCTAAAATGGCTTTCCAATTCATCATCGCTCATTAAGCGATCCATATAGTAATCTGGTGATCTAAATATCGCCTGCCAATCCAATGGTGCTTCCCAAGGGCCGAAACGTTGGTAATTGTTTCCTAAATCGATTACCGAGAATTTTGATTTATTATTCAAAATTCGCGAACCACGGCCTATCATCTGAAAATACAACGTCAACGATCGTGTTGCTCTATTTAAAATAATAGTTTCGATGGTTGGTTCATCAAAACCCGTGGTTAAAATACTTACCGAAGTTAAAATAGCATCTGGCGTTTCCTTAAACCATCTTAAAATTTGCTTGCGCTCTTTTTTTGAGGCGGTGTTATCCAAGTGCATAATGGGCAAGCCTTCTGCCTTTAAATGATAGTATACTTGTATTGAAGTATTGATACCGTTATTGAAAATCAAGGTTTTTTTGCCCTTTGAATGATTTTGATATGCCTGCAACAACTGGTCTAACATCCCTACTCCCGAATAAAGATCATCGGAAGATTTTACGGTATAATCGCCATTGGAACCAATTTCGAGGGAAGTTAACCCCATATTGTATTGGAAGACTTCCACCTCGGCCAAAAATTCATTATCAATCAAAGACTGTATGCTCTCGCCTACAATCAATTCCTGATAATTATCCTTCATAGGAAGGCTTCTATTAGAACTTAAAGGCGTAGCCGTAACGCCAAGGATAAACGATTTTTCAAAGAATTTAAAAAGCTTTGTAAAAGAATTATAATGCGCCTCATCTATAATTACCAAGCCAATGTCTGAAATATCAAGCTTGTTGTCGTTCAAACGATTGTTCAATGTTTCAACCATGGCAACAAAACAGCTGTATTTTGCTTGGTCTGAAAGATTGGCCGTACTGTTAACCACCTTATTAACAACCCCAAAACTTGTAAGCATTTCAGAAGTCTGCTTGCAAAGTTCCACCCGGTGGGTCATTACAAGTACCTTTTTATTGTGGTTTCTTAAATATTGGCGAACAATTTCAGAAAAAATAACTGTTTTACCCCCACCTGTGGGCAGTTGGTAAAGTAAGTGATAATCGTCTGGCGCAGTCTCGAACTTGTCGAATATTCTATCTATAGCCCCTTTTTGGTAGCTATATAATTCTTTATCAGTCTTTTTCTCTTGAACAGCGTCTTGAATATCGGTCATAAAATCTTCGTTTTGCAGGGATGCAAAAATACACCCTTTTGTAGGTTTATAAAGAATTTTTGAGAATTTTATTGTGAAAGAATTATTTTAAGTAACCGGAGGTTTCGTTTTTAGGTAAAGTTGCTCCACCTTTTCACGCGCCCAAGGGGTTTTTCGAAGGAAAGTTAGACTGGATTTAATTGAAGGATTGCTGTTGAACGAATTGATTTTTATTTTCTCGCCCAAAACTTCCCAGCCGTAATAATCAACAAGATATTGTACTATGTCTGCTAGTTTAATTCCGTGTAAAGGGTTGTTTGGTTGTTGATTATCCATAATAATTTTTTATTCAATTAAGTCTTGCCTCGTGAAGCGAAGCATTTTGATTCTTGGCTCTCTTAAAAACTACCAATCTATAGGTCGATAATCTTTTAAAAACTTACCACTCCAGTGCTTACCTGTGTTTATTCCATCAATCAATGGATCCATCACTCGTGCAGCACCGTCTACAATGTCTAATGGAGGTTGAAAATCGTGCAGTTCCATTTTTCGCTTTGCAAGTTCTGCCGGGTCTTCATCTGTCACCCATCCCGTATCAACCGCATTAATAAATATTCCTTCTTTTGCAAGACTTCCGGCCGCGGTATGGGTTAACATATTTAGCGCCGCCTTCGCCATATTGGTATGTGGATGACGATCTTCCTTAAAAAACCTATGGAATTTTCCTTCCATGGCAGACACGTTAATAATGTGCTTTTTACCGGTATTCTCCTTCTTCATTATTTCACCTAAACGATTACAAAGTACAAAAGGCGCAATAGAGTTTACAAGCTGAACCTCAATCATTTCAGTCGTTTCAATTTCACCAAGCCTTAAACGCCAACTATTTGTTTTCCGAAGGTCTACTTGCTGTAAATCTGCATCCAATTTTCCTTCGGGGAAAACTTCCTTAGCGCTTAATGAATTATCAAAACTATAAGGAATTTGAGACAACTTTGCCGAGGCCCGAATCCCTATTCCAGGTTCGGAACCATGCCAAGTAACAGGCAAATTTTTGTTGGGGTTTTTACCGATATCGGTCGTTAGGGTTTTCAATTCCTGCAAGCAATGCATATGGTCCTGCAACAAATCTTTTACAAATTGCGGATGATCCTCAAAAGGCATTTCTTCCTTGGCCATTAAATGCTGATAAAAACCCGCTGGTCTACGTACCGTTTGCGCTGCATTATTTATAAGAATATCGAGATTATCATATTGCTGCTCTATATAGTTGCAGAAAATCTCTACGCTCGGAATATGCCTTAAATCTAAACCGTGAATTTTTA
>CAXBDO010000235.1:0-4341 GCA_963974165.1 uncultured Aequorivita sp. | reverse complement strand
CTAAGCTTTCCCGCTTAACCTGTCCCTCTGCTCTCTCGGGATCGTCCTTATAAATTTGCGCTATTTGTTCAAGCGCATTAATCCAATCTTCTTTTTTGAAATAGGTGCCGCCCCAAACTGGTCGGCCATCTGGAAGCGTAACCACATTTAGTGGCCAGCCAGCGCTACCCGTCATTAATTGCACGGCATTAATGTAAGTTTGGTCTACATCGGGTCTTTCTTCCCTATCTACTTTTACCGAAATAAAACTTTTGTTCATAACGGCGGCAACAGTGCTATCCTCAAAACTCTCGTGCTCCATAACGTGGCACCAATGGCAGGCGGCATAACCAATGCTAATAATCATTAGTTTTTTTTCCTTTTTGGCCTGTTGCAGGGTAGCCTCATTCCACGCTTTCCAGTTTACCGGATTATGTGCGTGTTGCAGTAAATACGGACTGGATTCATTTATTAATTCGTTTGTGTAGCTGTGTGTATCCAAAGTTTTTTGTGTTGAAGAATTACACCCGAGTAAAATTTGTAATGCCAATAGGGCAAATGTAAATCGCATAAAATTAGGTCTAGAAAAACAAAAATACGTTTTTTGAAATCCTAAAGTATAGAGTTTGGATTCTTTAAGGAATCCTTAAAAGGCAATTACTGTATTTTTCTATAATGGAACCAGTGTTAATCTGCAATTATTCTCTTGACCCAACTCCGTTATTGCATTTAACCATTAATAGCGACCACTTGGTTTATTTGGCCCGGAAGCATTTCTTTCAGCATGGTTTCTATGCCGTTTTTTAGGGTAATGGTAGAGGAGGGGCAGCCGCTGCAAGCGCCTTGAAGAATTACCTTAACGGTTTTAGATTCTTCGTTGAAGGAATCAAAACGAATATTGCCGCCATCTTTGGCAACTGCGGGTTTTACGTATTCATCTAAAATGGAAACAATTTCCTTTTCTACATCGGTATAAACCTTTGAAGCATCGGAAGAATCACTGTTTATAGCCTTATTTGCAACTGTATTTGTAGCGTTTAAAATTTCATCATTTAAAACAGGTTTTCCGGCCTCGATGAAATTTTTAATAAAATCGCGCAATTCCATAGAAATTTCTTGCCATTCGGAAACGTTGTACTTCATTACCGAAACATAGTTGGCGCTAATGAATACCTCTTTTACAAAAGGAAAATTAAAAAGTGCGAGCGCCAGCGGTGAATGTGTGGCTTCATCTATATTTTTAAATTCAAATATTCCGGTAGCCAAAGTCTTATTTGCCACAAACTTCATAACCGAAGGATTGGGTGTGCTTTCAGCATAAATACTTATGGGGCTTTTTTTGGCCGCAGGCTGTTCGGAAATTACCGGTTTTCCGGCATTAAGGTATTCTAAAATGGATTCGGCTACTTCTTCCTGTACTTCTTTCCATTCAATTATATCGTATTTCTCTATTGCGATAAAATTCTGCGAGATATAAACTGTTTTTACGAAGGGTAAATAAAAAAGCTGCTGTGCTAAAGGGCTCGGTTTTGCTTCATCAATATTTTTGAATTCGTGGCTAGAAGCAGGGGTTAAGAATGAATTGGCAACAAATTTTATAATATGTGGATTGGAAGTTTGTGAAATTTCAATGTTAAATTGAGACATTAGCTTGTTTTTTTTGCGAAAATATAAAAAGAAAAACAATGTATTCAATATATTTGGCACTGTAATACCAAGAATTATGAAAAAATTAATACTTTTCCTAGCCTTACTTTTTCCACTTTTTGTTTTTTCTCAGGCTGTCACTTTATTTCAGCAATTTAATGGAAGGTATGATTTTACTGCGGTAGGTAATACATTAAATGCCCAACCAAATTTTAATGGCTATTGCGGGCAGCTGCTTCAGAGCAGTGCTACCCTCAATTTGTCGCCCGGGCAAACCTTTATTTCGGCACATTTATATTGGGGATCTATAGGAACAGGAGATTTTGATGTTTCCTTAAATGGAACTCCAATTTCTGCCCAACGTATTTTTAGCCACACTTTTAACGGAAGACCTTATTTTTCGGCTTATGCAGACGTAACTGCTTTGGTAGGTGCAACCGGTAATGGTACATACACTTTTGCCGACATGGATGTGCAGGCACTGCTTTCCCAATATTGCGGGACTAATTTCGGTGGATGGGGAATTTATGTAATTTATGAAGATCCTTCGCTTTTGCTGAATCAGATCAGTCTTTTTGATGGTTTGGAAAGCGTTTCGGCAAATAATAATAACCTTAGTATTACCCTGACTAACATTGATGTTAGCTCAGATGTTTTGTCTAAAATTGGTTTCTTGGCTTGGGAAGGCGAAGCTGAAATTGCAAATGGCGAAAGTCTTTTTATTAATGGCACATTAATCTCGAATGCCCTAAATCCTGCAAACAATGCCTTTAACGGAACCAATTCTTATGTTGGTCCGCCCGGCAACAGCCAAAACTATAATATGGATTTGGATTATTATGATCTAACAGGTATTGTGGCGGCTGGAGATACAAGTATTCTAATTGAATTGGAATCGCAACAGGATTTTATAATGGTGAATAATATTATTACCAGCGTAAATTCTGAACTGCCCGATGCTACCATTGAAATTGATGATCTTGGGGTGCTGTGCGATAATAACAATATTGATGTTGAATACACGGTATATAATGTAAACAGTACTAACGAATTGCCCGCAGATACGCCAATTGCGTTTTATGCGGATGCTACTTTAATAGGACAGACAACCACCACCACAATAATTCCCATTGGTGGGTCTGAAAGTGGAACAATAACGCTAAACATTCCTATTGCTACCCCTAATAACTTTAACCTTAGGGCGGTAGTAGATGATATAGGAAATGGTACCGGTATTGTTTCTGAAACAGATGAAACCAATAATGAAGATGTTTACCCGGTTGATTTAAGTACAGCGGGAATTCTTTTAAATCCTGGCCCCGCCTGTATTGGTAGGCCAGTTATTTTAGATTCAGGGGTTACAGACCCTCCGTTTAGTATTCAATGGTTTAGAAATAACGTGCCAATTCCTGGTGCTACTGGCGAAACCTATGCGGTAACTACGGACGGTATTTATAGGGTAGAAGCGGTAGATGGAATATGTAGGGTAGATAGTAATTCAGTTGTTATTACTTTTAGGCCACAACCGGTTGCCAACCAAACTGTAAATTTATACCAGTGCGACGATGGAACTACTGCGGGAGCCTTCAATTTAAGGGATAATGATGCCAACATTCTGGGCGCCCAGGATCCTGCACTTTTCACCATAAAATATTACCAGACCTATCAAGATAGTTTCGATGACACTAATGAGATTCTAGGTGGTGTACATATTATAGTTCCTCCTTCCCCCCAGACCATTTTTGCGCGTATCGAAGACAACAGCGGGAGCTGTTTCGACCTTACCGATTTTAAGATCTATTTCAGCCGTGCCATTGCCGGTATTGTGCCTACTACTGCGAGCTATTGCGATGCCGATGGAGACGGGGGCGAGTTTGTAGACTTAGCGGTAGAGTTTAACTCATTAATTCTTGATGGCGAACCTTCTTCAAGATATAATATTACCTACCACAGCAGCCAGGCCGATGCGGACAATGATGTAAACCCATTGCCGAACCCATATTTTGTAAATGCTCCTAGTGAAATGGTGTACATTCGTTTGGAGAATCGCCATGACGACCGTTGTTATGATTCCACGCGCAATATAAATTTGGTTATTGACACTCCACCAACAGTAAACACTAACCCTCCGAACCTCATAGAGTGCGACGTTAACAACGATGGTTTTGCGGCGTTTGACCTTACCCAGCAGAGCGGCGTTATCACCATGGGCGATCCCACGCTGAGCGTTACCTACCACGGGACGCTTCTGGATGCCGAGAACGGTGTGCTCCCTTTGCCCAATCCCTATGTTAACGACCAGATATACCTTGACTTTCCGATCACCGACCCGCTGGACCCCAACTATGGCACCGGCGGTGTATGGGCGCGCGTAACGGGCAGTACCAACAGCTGTACTGTGGTGGTGCCCTTTGCCCTTGAGGTACGTTCCTCGCCGGTGGGCACGGTCCCCGCGGAGCCGCTTCGCCAGTGCGATGATTCGGTTGCCGACGGCTTTACCTTCTTCGACCTTACGGTAGTTGCCGCTGAGGTGCTGGGCACGCTGGACCCCAACGGTTTCGACCTCTACTATTACGAGGATGAGAACGACGCCATCCTTGCGGGCGATTCGGCGATGAACGCCCCGGACTACTCCCAGGCCATCCCGGACCCGACGAACTTTTTGAACAGCACCAACCCCCAGTAGATCTATATACTGATCGTGGGCAACGGTAC
>CAXBDO010000234.1:0-4376 GCA_963974165.1 uncultured Aequorivita sp. | reverse complement strand
ATGGAATTATACAAATTGCACCTTTGGCATTTATGCGCGGACGTACTTTAGACAATGCCTTCGTAATTTTGGACGAGGCCCAAAATACCACCCACGCCCAAATGAAAATGTTTTTAACTCGTATGGGAAAAAACGCCAAATTTATGATTACCGGAGATCCGGGGCAAATTGATCTTCCGCGCCGGGTTATTTCAGGTTTGAAGGAAGCGCTATTGGTGCTGAAAGATGTAAAAGGAGTGGGGATGATATATTTGGACGATAAGGATGTAATTCGCCACCGTTTGGTAAAAGAAGTAATTGCTGCCTATAAAAACATTGAGAACGTAGATTGAGAAAAAGTAGGCTGTAACAGTGGGTAGTGGTAGAAATTTTTGTATCATGATTTCAGATTTTAAAAATCAACCACCTACCATCTACTACCTAAATAACCCCTAATAATAATGAGTAATACAATAGTATCAACAAATTTCAATTTTCCAGGCCAGAAGAACATTTATCACGGAAAGGTGCGGGAAGTATATACTTTGGAAAACAATAAACTTTTAATGGTCGCTACCGATAGGCTTAGTGCGTTTGACGTGGTTATGCCAAAGGGAATACCGTATAAAGGCCAAATATTGAATCAAATTGCCACTAAGATGATGCGCGATACGGAAGATTTGGTGCCGAATTGGCTAATTGCTACGCCAGACCCAAACGTTGCTATTGGCGAGGCCTGCGAGCCTTTCAAGGTTGAAATGGTTATTAGGGGGTATATGAGTGGCCACGCGGCCCGTGAATATAAAGCTGGAAAACGATTGTTGTGCGGCGTAGCCATGCCTGAGGGATTAAAAGAAAACGATAAATTTCCAGAACCTATTATTACTCCAGCCACCAAGGCAGAGATGGGCGATCACGACGAGGATATTTCGAGGGAAGATATTTTAAAGCGCGGAATTGTATCGGATGAAGACTATGTACAGTTGGAAGATTACACCCGTAAATTATTCCAGCGCGGAAGTGAAATTGCAGCAAAACGTGGATTGATTTTGGTAGATACTAAATATGAATTCGGAAAGACCAAAGAAGGAAAAATAGTTCTTATTGACGAAATCCATACACCAGATTCTTCCCGTTATTTTTATGCAGATGGTTATGAAGAGCGCCAAAAGAATAACGAAACCCAAAAACAACTTTCGAAGGAGTTTGTACGTCAATGGTTAATTCAAAATAATTTTCAAGGTTTGGAAGGGCAAAAAGTTCCCTTTATGAGCGATGAATATATTGAATCGGTTTCAGAAAGATATATCGAGCTTTATGAAAATATTACTGGCGAAAAATTTGAAAAGGCAGATGTATCAAACATTCACGACCGTATAGAAAAGAATGTTTTAAGCTATCTGAAGAATAATTAATCCTCGTCCTTTCGCGGCGTAAAGCTATAAACATAGCCCAAACTAACTTCTGAAAAATCGGCCTGTCCCAAATTAGAATTAATATGGGCAGCCAAAAAGATGTTGTTTTTAGGGTTTTTTCCAGTTGCAAGCAAATAATATTTTAGTCCCAACCTGCCCGAAATAACTTCTTTGAATTTATAAAATCCATCATAATTGCCAAGCACCCAACCTTCGGGAATTTCCCTAGGGGTGTTGTCCCATCCTTTGTTTATGCGCCATTCCATTTTATAGGCTGGTTTGTGCAGATTTAACCCAATCTGCATATTTATCGCTACGTGGTTCATTAAAATTTCACCATTAATACTAACGCCCAAATTGGTTGCATAGTAAACGGGCGCACTTTTAAAATAATCGAACTCTTTCCCATTACGTACCAACCATTCCTTTTGGGTTATATAGTCATAATAATGTTCATAAAACCGAAAGTAGAATCCTAGTCCAACTTTAAAGGTGTTGTTGTAAACTTTTCCATATTCCCCAGCGAAAGTATAAACGCGTTTCTTTTCATTGTAAGCTAGGGCGAAAGAATTTTGTCCAAATCCAGCGCGGGCCTCAAAATATTTATAGGAAGAATTTTGAAGCGGCACATCCAGTTTGCTCAATATTTCTTCTGAAGGTTTTTCTTTGCTTTTAATATCTGCCGAAATGCTAAAGAGATAGGAGTTATACCCTTTATTATGTAGACGCATATGCCCGTTAGAATGGTGCGTATAGCCAAAACCCAAATGCAGGTCTATATTTTTGGCAGCCAAAACGCGATAATATAGGTACATTCTAAATGCCCAGGTAATATCTGTCGTTACCGCTTGGTTTCTCGGGTTGCTGATAGCATTGTATTTTTCGGTTATAAACGAAGCGCCCATCCCCGTAAAGATGTTTATATTTTCATTTCTAAAAGCATTGAAACGCATAAACGGCATTAAAGAGAATGCTAGACCCAAACTGTCTTTGTTCCCAAAATCCGTAACTCCAAATGAATAACCCGTCTGCGGTCCCTTTAATCTACGCGCCCATTCTTGGCTATTGGTTTCCTGATAACGGCCAATATTAAAAATGAGTTGTTTTTGGGCTTGGGTGGTAGGAAAATCGAAGTGAGCCTCTTGGGTTTGCCCTAAAAGTATTTCAGGATTAAAGAAGAGGGAATGATCCAGCCAGCTTTGGTTAGACTGTGCGAAAGAGAAAAAATTGATTGCGAAAAATAAAAGTAAAAATATGTTTTGAAAATTCTTCGACTTAGGGTAATTCCCCATTAAAATTTTTTGGGTTTTAAGGTGCTTACATATTAAAGTCAAAGGTTTTTTCACCGCTGGCCTTTATGGTTAAAACTGTAAACATACCCAAAACTTAGTTCCGAAAAATCGGCCTGTCCGAAATTGGCATTGAGATGTGCGCCAACATAAAAATTATTTACGGGAGCCTTTTCCATTCCAATCAGATAATATTTTAAACCCAAACGGGAGGAAATTCGGTTCTTCTTTTTAAAGCTTGAATCATAATCCCCCAATATCCAACTTAAAGGAATTTCACGTGGCGTATTGTCCCATCCTTGATTTATGCGCCATTCCATTTTATAAGCCGGTTTGTGCAGGTTGTAGCCTAATTGTAAATCAATTCCAAAATGGTTAAGAAAAATTTCGCCGTGAATGGTGAGGCCAAAATTACTGGCATAATATAGGGGGTTGCCAGTAAAATAATCGAATTCCCGTCCATCTTGCACTAATGATTCATTGCCTTCTATATAATCGTAATAATGTTGGTAGAAGCGGTAAAAAAATCCTATTCCTACTTTAAAAGTATTGTTGTAAACCCGCCCGTATTCCCCGGCGAGGGTATAGACGTTTTTTTTATCATTAAAAGCCAAGGCGAATACATTTTGCCCCAAACCGCTTCGCAAAGCAACGTAACTATTTTTTGATTTTTTATAATCAGGAATTAATGGCTCGGTATTTATTTCTGAGGAAAAAGGATTAATATCTGCTGCAAGGCTCACTAAAAACGAATTATATCCTTGGTTCAACAAACGGGTATGCCCATTTGAATGGTGCGAATAGCCCAAACCAAGTCGCCAATCAACATTTTCGGAAGCCCAAAATTGATAGTACATATACATTCTAAAGGCCCAAGTAAGATCGGTAGTTACGGCCTGGTTCTTCGGATTGGTTTCGGCATCGAACTTTTTGGTGAAATAGGAAACCCCCATGGCGGTTAAAAGACTCCACCGGTCACTGTTGAAAGCACGGTATTCTATATATGGCATTGCCGTAATGGCGATTCCTAGACTATCCAAGTTTCCAAAATCCGTAATTCCAATAGACAAGCCGGTAGTTGGTGATTTTAGTTTTTGCGCCCATTTTTGCCCATTATTTTTATGGTTTTTTCCAAAACTTAAAATGAATTGTTTTTGCAACCCCGTATCTGGAAAACCGTCATTGGATTCCATTGTAAGGCCGGCAAGAATTTCAGGAGAGAAAGTGAATGCATCGGTTTTCCATTCATGCTCGGTTTGCGCGAATGTAAAAGTATATACAAAGACAAAAAAAATGGTTAGTTGTTTTTTCATTTGCAGCTGCAAGAAACAATTTCCTCCTTAATTTTAAAAATTTTAACCCTACATTCGTAATAAATAGTAAGATACATTTGGAAGAAATAGACAGTTTTATAGCCGAATTGGCTTCCGTAGCTTGGGGTTTACCGCTTTTAATACTGTTGATTGGTGGTGGATTATACCTATTAATTAGAATCAGGTTTTTACCATTTCTTTATTTAGGACATGCCATTGCAGTATTGCGTGGGAAGTACGATAACGAAAGAGACGCGGGCGAAATAACACATTTTCAAGCCTTAACCACCGCACTTAGCGCAACTGTTGGTATGGGCAATATTGCCGGCGTAGCAGTTGCAATAGCTATTGGCGGTCCGGGCGCAGTTTTTTGGATGTGG
>CAXBDO010000233.1:0-4400 GCA_963974165.1 uncultured Aequorivita sp. | reverse complement strand
AACTCTTGGTATTTCGGTCGTTCCACCAATAATCTGTTGCTATCGCAAGTTTATCGTTGCCCCAGGTAATTCCGGAATAACGGTTCTTGGTCTTCAACAATAATTTTTTGCTGCCATTAAATGGCGCCTGTAATTCATAGACCGCGTCGCGATAATCTACCTTTATTTCCGGATCACCTTTATCTAAAGCTTCTGCCCAATAAATTGTGGCTGGTTTATCTGCACGCCAGTTCATATTGCGTTTGCCCATGCGGGTGGCCATAAATCCTTTAGGTTCCACTTCGTGCAACGGCACGTCATTTACCTTCTGCACCATTTTTCCGTCGCTGGTATAAATAACACTTTCAAATGGAAAACGGTTGTAGGGTACTATATATGAGAAGGGTCTTTTTATGGTTTTTACCATAACGTATTTTCCATCGGGCGAAAAATCAATGTCATCATACATGGCTGTTGGCAGAAAATCTGTAACAACGCCTTCCAAAGAAATCTTTTTAATTTCTGAAAGCGCCAATTGCTCAAAATTATATTCGTCATTTGGGCTGCTCAGCAAATCTTGATAGGTTCTGTTCTGTGCCTTTTCGCCTTCACTAACAGTAACTGTAGGTCCTTCGGGAACAGCTTCGGCAGTATTTATCAATTCCTTTCTATCCTTCGGAATTACATTCACCAAAAGAGCACTTCCGTTCTTAAACCAATTAATGGGATTGCCCATATTGGCATTTAATTTTTGCGAACTAAGCTGTGCTGCTGTGCCTTTCTCAATATCAGCAAGCCAGAGTTGCACCCCGTTTTCCGTAGTGTTCAAAAATGCAAGCATTTTTTGGTTAGGTGAAAAAGCGAAATTTGAAAGCCTGGGATTTTCGGGAAGACCTTGTACTTGACGTTCTTGTTTTTCGGTTGCTTTTTTCACCATTATATTATTGTAGAATCTTGTTCTACTGCCAATATTGGTTTTGGGGTTTATACGCAGGCCGCCCAAACGCAGTTCGGGTTCCGATAGTTCGGCAATAGATTTATAGGCATCGCGATAAAAGAGAACTACATTTTCACCATTGCTATCTATCCAAACCGAAGGGGCCAAAGGTGCGTCCACCAGCTCTAATATTTCTTTTGGAGGTTTTTGATAGGTTAATTTTTCCTGGGCAACAAAATTGAAAGACAAGAAAACAAAAACAATAAGTGCAATGTAATTTTTCATAATTTAAATATTTTAAAAGCTTAAAGATATTGAAATTTACCACAACCTTTTTATTATGCACGCATACTATATAAAGCCTAATTTGTTTCTTTGAAATGTCGCATATACTTATCTTTCCCCCTCTATTTTAAATTATTTTAAATGTATACCTCAAAAATTACCGGTCTGGGCTATTATGTGCCCGAAAATGTGGTTACCAACGACGACCTTTCAAAATTAATGGACACCAACGACGCTTGGATTCAGGAAAGAACGGGAATTAAGGAACGACGCCATATTAAAAAGGGAGATGGCAATTCTACTTCGGTTATGGCGGTAAAGGCCTCCACCATTGCATTGGAGCGCGCCAAGCTAGAACCAAATGATATAGATATGATTGTCTTTGCCACCCTTAGCCCAGATATGTATTTTCCTGGAGGTGGGGTAGATGTGCAGGAAATGATGGGGATGCGTACAATTCCCGCGCTCGATGTTCGTAACCAATGTAGCGGTTTTGTTTATGCGCTTTCTGTGGCCGATCAGTTCATTAAAACGGGGATGTACAAAAACATTTTGGTAATTGGTAGCGAGAACCATAGTGGAGGGCTCGATTTTTCTACCCGTGGCAGAAACGTATCGGTTATTTTTGGAGATGGCGCGGGCGCCGCTGTAGTTTCGAGAAACGAAACAGGCAAGGGTGGAATTCTTTCTACGCATTTGCATAGTGAGGGCCAGCATAAAAATGAACTATCATTACGAGGCCCAAGTACCGAATATTGGGTGCCGCAGATAATTGAAGAGAATCCGCAGGAAGATATTCCTTATTATCCGGTAATGAACGGGCAATTTGTTTTTAAACACGCCATTTCCCGTTTTGCTGAGGTTATTGAGGAAGGGCTGCAAGCGAACAATTTGGAAGTAAAGGATATTAAAATGTTGATACCACATCAGGCAAATTTGCGCATTTCGCAATTCATTCAACATAAAATGAAATTAACAGACGACCAAGTTTTTAATAATATCCAGAAATACGGCAATACAACGGCTGCTTCTATTCCTATTGCCCTTACGGAAGCTTGGGAAAAAGGAAAAATAAAGGAAGGCGATTTGGTTGTGCTGGCAGCATTTGGTAGCGGCTTTACTTGGGGCAGTGCCATTATTAGATGGTAAGCTATCTCCCTAACCTTTTAGAGGGAATAATATATCAGTAGAAAATAGTTTAAATATAAAAAGCCTTTCAGAAAACTGAAAGGCTTTTATTGTTCCTAAAAAAAGGTATAATTCGTTAAAGGCTAATTCAAATAAATTATAAAATGAAATTTTTAGGCTTCTATACTATAGACGAAGAGGAAGCCGTCATAGTTTCAATCCAATTTGTTATTTAACAGAACAATAACATTATTTGCTACAAACAAACAACCCCGGAGCAGATTTGCTTCGGGGTTGAATTTTTTACTGCTATTATTAACACTAACCATCAACGTAAAAATTTCGCAGTAAAAAAATGGATATTAAATATAGACGCCGAAAATGACCAATTGTTTCATTGCCGTTTTCACTTTAACGAACATTTATGAATCCTTTAGCGTTTCCTAACATAGTATAGCCTGTAAATTTAAAAAACTAAAATTTTAACCTTAATTCTTAACAGTATGATTCGCAACTTACGTCTTTGTTTATTGGCCACCATGGTGCTGACGTTGCCAATGAGTCTCTCCCTGACTGCACAAGAACTTTCCCAAAATAAGCTATTGAAAGATGGCCGAGTTTTGGAGGTAAAGGTAAGCCCAGAGCGGCAAACCCCTTCGTTGATTAAATTTAATAATGCGCAGGCTCCTACAATTAGTGAGCTTATGCCTATGCTAAATGATGCATTTTCTTTAAAAAATTCGCCTTACTCACTCGTTATAAAAGGTAAGCCCTATTCTAATAATGATGTGGCAACAATTAAACTACAGCAATATTTTAAAGGAATAAAAGTTGAGCACGGTCTTTATTCTGCCCTTTTAAAAAATGATCATGTTCGCTCTTTAACAGGCGAATTTTATGATTTGGATGCCAATCTTAGCAATACCCCATCGCTTTCTGAAAGTGATGCCCTTCAGAAAGCATTACAGTATGTGGGCGCCACAAAATATGTGTGGGATTACATAGACGAACTTTCGTCTAAAACCGTAAACATTGAAATCTTGCAGGGCTTGGCCAAGGCCCGCACAGATTATTATCCAAAAGGTGAATTGGTTTATGTAGATAACTATAGTACCCAAAACCTGGATTTAAGTCTGGCGTATAAATTCAACGTATATGCGGCAGATCCTATTTCGCGTGCCTATATATATGTAGATGCACAATCTGGCAAAATATTATTGAACGACCCAATTATTAAACACGTTGCAGATAAGAAAACTTCTGAAAACAGACCTTTGGTACAAGGTTCGGGCGATACACGTTATGCCGGTAACCGCAGTTTCGATACTACATTCGACGTTGTAAACAACAATTATATTTTATCTGGAACAGCTATAAACGGAATTGAAAACGAAACCCGTTCTTTGGAAGGGTTGGGGGGAATTCCTCTTAATCTACCCGCATTGTACGCTGCTTCTGTTCCAATTACAGATAATGACAATTCCTGGACTGCAGCAGAGCACAGACCCGATGATTTTTCATTGCCATACCCACTTCACAATGAATATAATAATGACGATATAGCTTTGGATGCCCATTGGGGTGCAGAGATTGTATTGAAATATTGGTTTGAAAAACACGGTAGAAGCAGTTATGATAACTTGGGAACCAAAGTATTCAACTTTGTACACTATGGTGATGCATATGACAATGCCTTCTGGAACGGGGAAGCAATGACTTATGGCGATGGTTCTGCACAACAAGGTTTGGGCGGAGGCTTTTTGCCTTTAACTTCTATGGACGTATGTGGTCATGAAATTGGCCATGGTATTTGCGAGTTTACTTCAGGGCTGGTTTACCAAAGAGAATCTGGCGCAATGAATGAAGGCTTTTCTGATATATGGGCGGCAGCTGTAGAGAATTATGTACTAACCGAAATAGATAACTCTTTGCCATACCAAATTTTTGGAATAGGTGAACAAATAGATAATCGCGATGAAGGTGTAGGTCCAGGACAGGCAGATACAGAAGCCCTGCGTTGGATGGACGATCCGCAGGCTGCTGGCGATCCTGATAGCTATGGCGGAAATAA
>CAXBDO010000232.1:0-4450 GCA_963974165.1 uncultured Aequorivita sp. | reverse complement strand
AAAATTGCGGCTGTAAAAGCTCCAGGCTTTGGCGATAGAAGAAAGGCAATGCTTGAAGATATTGCTGTATTAACTGGCGGAACCGTAATTGCTGAAGAGCGCGGCTTCACTTTGGAAAATGCAACAATAGATATGTTAGGTTCTGCTGAAACTGTTACTATCGATAAAGACAACACAACAATTGTAAATGGTGCTGGCGATAAAAAGAACATTAAAGATCGTGTAAACCAAATAAAGTCTCAAATAGAATCTACTACTAGTGATTACGATAAAGAAAAATTACAAGAGCGTTTGGCTAAGTTGGCTGGCGGTGTTGCAGTTCTTTACGTAGGTGCAGCTTCAGAAGTAGAAATGAAGGAGAAAAAAGACCGTGTAGATGATGCCCTTCACGCAACCCGTGCGGCTGTAGAGGAAGGAATTGTTGCTGGTGGTGGTGTTGCCTTGGTAAGAGCGATTGAAGTTCTTAAAAAGATAACTACAGACTCTTTAGACGAATCTACTGGTGTAAATATTGTGGCTAAAGCAATTGAATCCCCATTGCGTACAATTGTAGAAAACGCAGGTGGTGAAGGTTCAGTAGTAATCAACAAGGTATTGGAAGGCAAGAAAAACTTCGGTTATGACGCCAAAAATGATACTTATGTAGATATGATTAAAGCCGGAATTATCGATCCTAAGAAAGTAACCCGTGTAGCTCTTGAAAATGCTGCTTCTGTTGCTGGAATGATTCTTACTACCGAATGTGCTTTGGTAGATATTAAAGAAGACAATGCCGGCGGCGGAATGCCAGGAGGCATGGGCGGTGGAATGCCTGGAATGATGTAAAAATCTCCAAAAGTTATTAATAAACTAAACCCCAAAGGTCTTTGATATCTTTGGGGTTTTTCCTTTCCTAAAAAGTCACCTCAACTTCTTTGAGTTCGTCGTTTCTCTTTATTGTAACCGTAGCGGTCTGCCCTTTTTCAAATTTTGAAAGACTTTTCATATAGCTCATCATATCGGTTACTTCAAAATCGCCCATTTTTACAACAACATCTCCTTTTTGAAGGCCTGCTTTTTGTGCCGGTCTGTCTTCACTTAAGCCATCAATCCGCATTCCCTTTCCGCTGAAAAGATAATCGGGCACTACCCCTAAGGTTACTTTAAAATCTGGCACTGCCTCACTTTCGTTTTTTGTTTTTTTAAAAGGAAGTTTCGGCTGCTTATCCAAATCTTTTATAATGCTGAAAATGTAGTTAGCAACAATTTCCATTCCTTTAAAATTGACTTTTTCGGTATCGTCGGTTGGTTTATGGTAATCTTCATGCTGCCCGGTAAAAAAATGGAGCACGGGAATATCTGCCAAATAAAACGAAGTATGATCGCTAGGCCCAACACCGCTATCGTTTTCGGCAATGTTTAAGTCGCCAGAATTAGCATTTACAACTTGCTTCAAAATAGGTGAAGTACCCAAACCGTAAACAGCTAAAGTGTTTTCAGAATTAAGCCTTCCCACCATATCCATATTAATCATATAGGTAACTTTTTTGGTATCTATAGTTGGGTTTTTCACAAAATAATTAGAGCCCAACAACCCCTCTTCTTCCCCCGAAAAAGCGATAAAAAGATAATTGTTATTGTTCGGGGAATCGATTTTTATAAGCGAATCTGCCAAGTGTAACATCATTGCCACTCCACTCGCATTATCATCTGCCCCGTTGTGTATGGCGTCACCTTCCCGATATAAAGAACCTTCGCCCCCAAAACCTAAATGATCGTAATGGGCCCCTATAACAACCGTGTTCTCGGCTTTGTTATCTAAATAAGCAATTACATTTTGGCCCGTATTTGTACTATCATTTTTTTCTGAAGTAAATTCTGCTTCTCCGTGCGGATTTTTATTTCCTTTATATGAAAATTTCTGAAAATAGCTATCGGTTCCTTTAACCGTGAGCCCGATTTCTTTAAACCGCTTCGCTATATATTCGGCTGCCTTTTGTTCCCCTTCAGAACCGGTTTTCCTACCGTTTAAGCTATCGGCTGCCAGCACGGCAACATCGTCTTGCATGTTTTTTTTGTCCAATTGCACTTTTGTTTCCTTGCAGGAAAAAACAAGCATTGCCAGAAATATCAATAAAATTGTACGCATATCGTTACTTTTGTTCAAAAGTACATTAAATATGAAAATATTATATACGCTTCTATTTGTTTCAATTTTTGCGAGTTGTAAAAATGAAGGCAAGGAACCCGGAACAAAGTCGCCTGTTGGGGCCGAAAAATCTTCAAGCGCTGTATTAGATCCAGAAACTAACGATACCTTAATTTATTCAGAGGAAAAACATTTCAAAAACATCCGTCAAGTAACTTTCGGAGGCGATAACGCAGAGGCCTATTGGAGTTTTGACGACAGCAAACTCATCTTCCAAAGCAATAATAAAAATTGGGGCGTAAACTGCGACCAAATGTTTTTAATGAATACCGACGAAACTTTTAAAGACAAGCAGCCGTCAATGATTAGCACGGGCAAAGGCCGAACTACTTGCAGCTATTTTTTGCCAGATGGAAAACACATTGTTTACGGAAGTACCCATTTAAAAGATGATAATTGCCCCGAAGTGCCCGTTAAAAAAGACGGCAAATACGTATGGCCAGTTTATGATAGCTTCGACATTTTTGTGGCAGATTTAGAGGGGAATATAACCGCCCAACTTACAAAAGAACCCGGCTATGATGCTGAGGCAACTGTTTCGCCAAAGGGCGATAAAATTGTTTTTACCTCTATGCGAAGTGGCGATTTGGAGCTATACACGATGGATATTGACGGTAAAAATGTAAAGCAGATTACTGATGAATTAGGTTATGACGGAGGCGCTTTCTTTTCGCCCGATGGTTCAAAATTGATTTTCCGTGCTTCCCGACCGAAGACCGAAAAGGAGATTAAAGAATATAAAGATTTGCTTGCCCAAGGCTTGGTACAGCCTACTGAGATGGAGCTTTTTATTTGTAATGCAGACGGGAGCGAATTGCGCCAACTAACCCATTTAGGCAATGCAAACTGGGCCCCCTTCTTCCACCCTTCTGGGAAAAAGATTCTATTTTCCAGCAATTTTGAAGCAGAAAGAGGTTTTCCTTTCAATCTTTATATAATAGATATTGATGGCAAAAATCTGGAACGCGTAACCCATGGCGAAACCTTTGATGCCTTCCCTGTATTTTCAAACGACGGAAAAAAATTGGCATTTTCAAGTAATCGAAATAATGGAGGCGGGCGCGATACCAACCTTTTTATTGCAGAATGGCAGGACTAATAATTTCTGCGAAAGCAGGAATCTTCTAAATCAAATACTTGAATTTCCTTAAATTATATAAACTCCACTTCTTATTTGCGATTGCAACTGTCGTATTTTACTTCCATTTTGCTTATCATTTAGAGCGGAGCGATTTTATTAAACTCATTTCAGTTTATACTGCCCTATTTTTTATAGCATACTTATTTATTGAAAAATTTAAATTGAAGTTTTGGGTTCTGGCAGGATTGGGGATTGTTCTGCGCTTGATTTTTATTCCTGCTATTCCAAACCTCTCACAAGATTTTTATAGATTTCTGTGGGATGGAAGATTGTTGGTTCAAGGGGTGAGTCCGTATTTATTTACTCCCCTTTCCCCTGCGCTCGAGGTAGCCGTTCCACAATCGCAACTTTTAATTGATGGCATGGGGGCACTCAATGCTAGCCATTTCAGTAATTATCCGCCAATTAATCAATTGTTTTTTGCAGTTGCCGCTTTGTTTGCTGGGAAAAGTATTTTAGGATCGGTGATTGTACTGCGACTGCTAATTATTTTAGCAGACATTGGTATTCTTTACTTCGGAAAAAAATTATTGGAGAAATTAAACCTTCCGATCAAAAACATTTTTTGGTATTTTCTTAATCCCTTTATTATTATCGAACTTACAGGAAACCTACATTTTGAAGGGGTAATGCTTTTCTTTTTTATGTGGGCCCTGTATTTGCTTTTTAAAGGAAAATGGAGTTGGGCAGCAGGCTTAATTGGAATTTCAATTTCGGTGAAATTGCTGCCGCTTTTGTTTTTGCCTTTGTTTTTAAAATATTTCAGCTATAAAAATAAAACCTCAAAGGTTTTAGAAACCTTTGGGGGTTCTATCAAAAGGCTCAGCGGATTTTATGTAATTATTGGATTAACTGTAATACTCACTTTTCTTCCCTTTCTTTCCGCAGAATTCATTCAGAATTTTTCGGCCACGATTGGTCTATGGTTCCAAAATTTTGAATTTAATGCGAGTGTTTATTATGTAATTAGATGGATTGGATTTCAAGTTGTGGGATGGAATATTATTGGAACCGTTGGAAAAATACTTCCAATAGCGGTGTTGTTATTTGTTATGGGACTTTCTTTTTTCAGAAAAAACAAAACACCTCAGCAATTGTTAACTGCAATGCTTTTTGCGGTT
>CAXBDO010000231.1:0-4453 GCA_963974165.1 uncultured Aequorivita sp. | reverse complement strand
ACTTTATGAAAAAATAAAAGAGTATTCCAACTAACCACAATTACCAACCAACCAATCTTTTACAATGAAAAAAATTATACTCGGCGCCTTTATGCTTATGGGGGCCATAGGCTTTTCGCAAGACAATGGCTACTTTTTTGGCGGTCTGGAATCTAACTCACAATGGTTATTGGACGATGAAGATTTTGATTTTATAGCCCCTGAAGACCAATTTAGGGCAAACAATTATTTACAACTTAACTATTCGCTCGGAAAATTTACTGCCGGGGTTCAATATGAATCGTACTTGCCTTCTTCACTTTTGGGGTATTCGCCCACTTGGGATGGCCAAAATGGAATAGGCACCTATTACCTAAATTTTAGAAACGAAACTTTGGATATTACCGGAGGTTATTTTTACGAACAATTTGGAAGCGGCCTCATTTTGCGTACTTGGGAAAACAGACAACTGGGTATAAACAATGCCTTAAAAGGGGTGCGGGTAAAATTTAACCCTACTTCTTCTTTTGATTTAACCGGTGTTTATGGCCAAACCCGAAATGGATTTGATGTTTCCGAAGGCGTTATTCAAGGGCTTGATGCCAATTTGGATATAAGCGATTTAATGAAGATTGAAACCGTAGATTTAAAATTGGGTGCCAGCTACGTGGGTCGTTACCAGGATAATGGCTCTAGCGATACCATACCGGCAAACATCAATGCTTACGGCGGTAGATTGGATTTTGTGATTTCTAATTTTTATGGTGGTATTGAAGCTATTACGAAAGATCCAGATGTGTTGGTAAATGAAGAAGTAATTACCTCACCTCAACTTTTTGATGGTACTGCCCTACAATTCAATATGGGTTACGCCCAAAAGGGATTGGGTATTAATTCTACATTTAGAAGATTGGAAAATTTCACTTTCTATTCAGATAGATATGCGGAAGGAAACCAATTTAATGAGCAAGTAGTTAACTACATTCCGGCAATTACGAAGCAACACGATTATTTACTTTCCAATATTTATGTATATAACGCACAACCTCGTCTTCTTTTCAGCGAAAATGAAAAAAGGGCCGGGGAAGTTGGAGCGCAGGTAGACGTGTATTTTTCGTTTGACAAGGAATCTACCCTTGGAAAATATGGGACTAAAATTGCAGGAAACTTTGCTTACTGGGCTGGTCTGGACGCAACCTTTAATACAGACGATTTAACCTATGATGCCAAGTTTATTGGAGATGGTGACCGCTATTTCCGCGATTTGAATATTGAAATAAAAAACCGTTGGAATTCTAAATGGAATACCGTGGTATCTTTTCAGGATGTAATTATTGATAAAGCGGTGTCAAAAGGAGGAATCCTAGGTGCTGAGGGCGATATACGCGCGCAAATTGCAGTAATAGAAGCTACACGCCGTCTTGAAAAAGGAAGGGCTGTAAGATTGGAACTTCAACATTTATGGACAGAGCAGGATGATAAAAACTGGGCCGCTGGAGTTCTGGAATATAACTTTAACCCGGCGCTTACTATTTACGCGGCAGATGCATATAATTACGGCGATGAAAAAGAACTTCACTATTACAGCGTTGGCGGAAGCTATTCAAAAGGACGAGCCCGCTTCGCTTTAAATTACGGCAGACAGCGCGGTGGTTTAATTTGCGTTGGCGGAGTTTGTAGGGAAGTACCTCCTAGTACTGGATTAACCGCAAACCTGGTTGTTACATTCTAATAACCAAATTCAAGAATATAAAAAGGCCCCGAAGAAAACTTCGGGGCCTTTTTAATTTTATAAATTTTTAAACCTTATTGCACAATAAACTTGCTGGTTTTAACTCCACCTTGTTCGTTCTTAAATTGAACGATATACGTTTGTGGGCTTAAATCTGAAACATTTACTACTTGGCGTCCATTGTCAAATTGGCCTTGTTTTACAACCTTGCCTTGAACATTGTAAATAACCATATTTACTGCTTCATTCACGTTTAAAACCAATTCATTTGAAACTAAAGTAGACTGGATGGTTAAGTTAACAGCGCTATAGTCCGTAACACCTAGGTTAGGGTTATATCGGTAAGTAAATGTAAGCGGAGTACCAGTTTCAATGGTTCCTGCTGCGTCTTCGTACTGGCGGAAAGAGAATACAAAATCTATATTGTCTGTTCCATTTCCTTGATCGTCATTATAAAAGTGGTTGCCCATGGGTGTAGTTTCACCTATACCAATAGGTAGTGCCCCTTCATTTGATGGCGGAACAGTTTCGCCCGGCATAAGGTTGTTATAGCATAAACCGTAGCATAATTGTTCAAATTCTCCATTGGTAGAATTTGTTTCAGATACGTACTCAATTCTTGTATAAATTTCTGTTCCAGGGTTATCGTTGGTTACATAAAATTCATAAGAAGCATCTGGATAATTCAAATTATCGAATTGAATAACATCGCCATTGTTCAGTACATTTCCAGATCGATCGGTAACCGTGTATTGCGCACTCGCAATAGCAACAGATCCAAGAAGGCTTAAAAGGAGTAATTTAAATTTCATTGATTTTAGATTTAGATTTAATTGAGAAATAATTTACAAGTATCGCAAAAGTATAGATAAATATTAAAAAACGTTCGCACTTTATTCTGTCTCTTTCAGACATTTAACATTTAAAGCAAATATACATGCATCAAATTAGCTGCTTGATATTTTTTATGAAGAATGCGGTTGTTAGGGCAAATGTATAGGAAAAACGGGGTATTATAACCATTTGTTCGATGTTTTAAAAGCCAATTCACATATTTTAACACAAAAAATTCAATAATTTCTTCGCGTTAATACTGAAAAATAAATTTAAAAAGTACATTTGTGAAAAATCACACATTTTTCATCTCATTTTTAATACGTTACCTATGTTTAAAAAATTACTACTTTCATGCGTGTTTGCATCAGTTGCATTTGTATCAAGCGCCCAGACCATAGTATCTACTTCACCAGAAAACAAAAATGTAATTCTTGAAGAATTTACAGGCATTAAATGTGTTTTCTGTCCAGATGGCCACCGCATTGCACAAGGCTTAAAAGCAGATCATCCAGACGATGTTTTTTTAATTAACATACACGCAGGCGGATTTGCGGCACCTAGTGGCAATGAGCCAGACTTTAGAACACCAGACGGGGAAGCAATTAGAGCATATTACGCAGTTAACAGTTTTCCTTCTGGGATGATCAATCGCCATATTTGGAGCGGAAACAGCCCTGTAATTAGCAGATCTGCGTGGACAAGCCGTTCAAATACCATTATGGGTGAAGCTTCTTACTTAAATGTGGGCGTTGAAGCAACTATAGATATACAAACAAGAGAACTTATTGTACACGTTGAAGGTTATTATACCGGCAACAGTCCAGAAAGCACAAACTTTCTTACCGTAGCTTTGGTACAAAACAACACCAAAGGCCCTCAAACGGGCGGCGGGGCTGGTAATAACTACAACCATATGCACAGATTGGTAGATATTATTACTCCGACCTGGGGCGATCCTATTAACACCACAACTGCAAATACTTTTGTAGACAGAACCTATACCTATAGTATTCCAGCACTTTACAACAATGTACCAGCTGTTGTAGAAGACATGGAAGTTGTTGCCTTTATTACCGAAACCCAAAGTGAAATAGTTAGTGGCCACGGTGCCCGCGCTACATTTACAGGTGTTACAACTGCAAATGATGTTAGTTTGTTAGCTATTGAAGAAATTGCAGATACTTGTGAAGACATGATTTCTCCAAAAATTACAATTAAAAATGAAGGCCAAAATACTGTAACTTCATTAGCAATTCAATATGAAATCAATGGAGATTCGCACACCTATAACTGGACAGGAAACTTGCCAGCATTATGGGACGAAACAATTACATTGCCAGCAGTAAACTTCAACATGCAGGCAACCAATACAGTTGAAGTTACCATTCCAAACGACGATGATAATACAAATAACGAAATCTCTTCTACCTTCGATCAAGCGCCCCAAGGCACAGGAACTATAGACCTTCGTCTTATTACAGATTCTTATGGCATTGAATGCAGATGGAACCTTAAGGATTCTAACGGAAACATTCTTGAAAGTGGCGGACCATATGCCAACAACACTACTATTGAGCTTAGATTAAACCTTGCCGCAGATTGCTACACTTTCACACTTATGGATACTGCTAGCGATGGTGGGACTAGAGCTACATTAACAGATCACGAAGGAACTGTACTTTATAATGCCGTTGGTAACTGGGGTGCTGAAAAAGCAGGTCAGTTTTTAAGCAATGGCGTTTTGGGCGTAACCCAATCTGAACTGGATAATCTAAGTTTATATCCAAATCCGGCTAGTACAGTTTTAAATTTGAAAAATGCCGAAAATGCGAACATTCAAATTTTCGATCTTTTAGGTAAATTGATCCTTTCACAAGAAAATATTGCAATGGATGCACAAATAAA
>CAXBDO010000230.1:0-4466 GCA_963974165.1 uncultured Aequorivita sp. | reverse complement strand
TTTTCCTTGTTGTGCCACTGGCTCAAGTATAGGAAGCAAATCTTTCATTGAAGAAATTTTCTTATCGTAAAGCAAAATCATTGGATTCTCCAATTCAGTCTGCATTTTTTCGGTATCTGTTACAAAGTATGGAGAAAGGTAACCGCGGTCAAACTGCATTCCTTCCACAACATCAACATACGTTTCAGTTCCTTTTGCCTCTTCAACAGTAATTACGCCTTCTTTTCCAACTTTTCCGAATGCCTTCGCAATTAAATCGCCAATTACATCGTCGTTATTAGCTGAAATAGAAGCAACTTGCTTTATCATTTCAGAAGAATTACCAACCTTGGTAGTTTGTTGCTCTAGGTTTGCAACAATAGCCTCAACAGCTTTGTCGATACCACGCTTTAAATCCATTGGGTTTGCACCAGCGGCAACGTTTTTAAGACCTTCTTTTACAATTGCTTGTGCAAGAACGGTAGCAGTAGTAGTTCCGTCACCAGCAAGATCGTTGGTTTTAGAAGCAACTTCCTTAACCATTTGCGCGCCCATGTTTTCAAGAGCGTCTTCCAATTCTACTTCTTTTGCAACAGTTACCCCATCTTTGGTTACCTGAGGTGCCCCAAAAGATTTGCTGATAATAACATTTCGCCCTTTTGGGCCCAAAGTTACTTTTACAGCATTGGCCAATGCATCTACCCCGCGCTTTATTGCGTCGCGTGCTTCAATATCAAATTTTATATCTTTTGCCATAAACTTTATATTTTTATTCCGAAGAAATTCGGAAGTGTGATTGTTATTTTATTTAATTGAAATGTTTTTTATTCAGGATTCCAAAAAGACAAATTCCGTAGAACTGCCTTTGAAATTGGGAATTATATTATAGCAAGAATATCTTCCTCACGCATTATTAGATAATCCTTACCGTCAAATTTTAACTCGCTGCCAGCGTATTTACCGTAAAGAACGGTGTCGCCAACTTTTACAGTCATTTTGTGGTCTTCTTTGCCATTACCTACTGCTACTACTTCGCCTTGTTGAGGTTTTTCCTTTGCAGAATCTGGAATGTACAATCCAGAAGCTGTTTTTGTTTCTGCCTCTTGTGGCTTAACCAAAACCCTATCTGCAAGTGGTTGAATTTTTAATGCCATTTTTTATTTTTTTTAGTTGTTAAACTTTAGTTTAATTGTTTGGTGGGAAAGTGGCAGAAATTGTGCCATTGCCCATAAACTGACACATTACAAAACAAAAATGCCAGCTTGTCAGAAGCTGGCATTTTTAAAATATATTTTTGAAACAACTAATTGGCTCCTGCAGGAGTTTCAGCTGGAGTATCGGTAGTTGTTGGAACTGCCGGAATAGTATTTTGAATAGCGTTTTCATCAAAAGTTTTTGATTGCAAACTGTTGCCGCCCATAATAAAGATGTTAGATCCTAAAATTAAGGCTAACATAATAGTTGCAAGCGTCCAAGTACTTTTATCTAAAAAGTCGCTGGTTTTTTGCACACCACCAATTTGAGCGCCACCGCCACCGCCAAACGACGATGAAAGTCCGCCACCTTTTGGGTTTTGAACCATTATTACTACGACCAATAAAAAGGCCACTATCATTATTAAAATTAAGAATATTGTATACGTACTCATGATTGCTCTGTATTAATCAATTTTTCTATTGCTCGAATTTGGTCTGCAAAGGAACCACTTTTTTCGGGATTTTTCAAAATTAATATTTTATATGCCTGAATTGCTTTTTTATAGTTCTTTTGTTGCAAATAAACCTTGGCCAAAGTTTCGGTCATTAGCGACTCTGATGTCTGCGTGTAGGGCGCTGCAAGGTTTTGTGGTTCTTCCTTGCGCGAATTTTTTTGTGCTTCGGAAGGAATTATTTTTGGGCGTTCCTGAATAAATTTGTCTATAAGTTCAAATTTACGCTCCTTTTCTTCTTGTAATATTGCTTCGGAAGATGCAGTTTCCTCGTTTATATTTTCTGTATTTTCTTTTGAAGTTTTCTGGGAACGCTCAATAGGTTTTGCTTTTGTCAACTTCAACCATTCTGAAAATGAATGGGTGTCATTCTGCGTAAATTCTAAAGGTTTATTGGGCTGTAATACAGTTTCGGCCTGTTCAATTTGCTTGGCTTTATCTTCCTCTTTATTTGCAACCAAATTGCTTACCGAAGTTACCTTTCTTTGGAAGAGTTCAGGGTTCAAAATATTTTCAGCCTTTTGCATTTCGGCCTTTAGCTGCTTGTCTATCTCCAAACTAATTTGTTCCGAAACATTTTCGGCCACAACTTTTATTTCGGCTACCGAAGCATCGTGCTGTAAAATGGTTTGCGAAATGGCATTTTGAATAAATTTTTCGGAAGTAATGTATTCAAATAAAATATCGCGATCCGTCGTATGCGCTGCGGTAAGTTTTAAGGCATCGTTGTACAAATAGCTGTCCTGGTTTTTTAAACCTTTAAGCTGAAGTGCCCGCGCACTTTGAAAATAGGGATATTTCTTGATTAATTGATCTAATGCGGCCAATTCCCCAGCGGTTATTTTCTGAGGATTTGCTAATAGATATGTGTAGTTTTCAATATTCAAGGGTCAATGTTCAAGGTTCAAAATTTCCCGTTATAAATGCAAACAGGTTTGAATTTACCAATTGGCGAGCGATTTGTTAAAAATATCCTGCGTTATTCTTTCAAAAATAATATCGACCGCAGCATCAAGCTTGGAGCCTGTTAGTTGTGTGGTTCCAGGATAGTCGTAATAAAAACTAAAAGGCTGTTCAAAATCTTTTAATGGGCTTTTTGTGTTGTAAAACCGCACGCTTACAGTAATAGTCAATCTGTTCTGTGCCGCAGTACTGGTTGAAGTAGCCGTTATGGGCGCAATATAATACTGAGTAATTTCGCCTTCATACACTAAATCGCCATTGCTGTTTACCAGATCTAAACTAGTTTGGTTAAGGAGCAAGTCCTGTAATTTTTGGGTAAAATCCCTTGCAATTCCAGGTTCAACTATAGGCGCATTATTTTGGAAATAATTTACCTGGACAGTTTTGGTAGTGCCGTAATTAATATCGGCGCCGGTAAACGAATACGGCCTACAACCCTGCAAAGTTACTGTTGCAATCAGTAGGGCCAAAATTGAATATATTCTTAACATTTACTTGTTTAGGTTTTATGTAATTGTGATATAGTGGGAGTCAAAATTACAAATCGTACTGTCTAATTTTTCTATATAAGGTGCGTTCCGAAATACCCAATTCGTCTGCGGCATCCTTGCGTTTACCATTGTATTTTTCGAGCGATTTTTTAATTAGCTCCAATTCTTTTTGTTGAAGCGAAAGATTTTCTTCTTCCTCTATATCCTCGGCGTATTCGTATTTGTCCTTGCGCTGGTTGGTGGCATTTTCTGGAATGCTAAAAACTTCCACATCATTCTGCGAACCGTTGTTTTCCTCTTCTTCAATAATAGATGCCAATTCTTCTTCGGCATCATTATCGTCTGAATAAATTTTATTTATAAGCGACGATTGTTCTTCTTTAACCTTGGCTGCATTGCCGGTTTTCATCAATTCCAAAGTAAGCTTTTTAAGGTCGTTTACATCGCGTTTCATATCAAAAAGCACTTTGTAAAGAATTTCACGCTCGCTCCCAAAATCGCTTTCCGATTTTTTTGAATTTACAACCGCAGGTAGGTTGCTGCCCATATCTGGCAAATAGTGTTTTAATGTGTCGTAAGTAATTTCGCGATTTTGCTCGAGTACCGAAATTTGCTCGGCTACATTTCGCAATTGGCGGATGTTTCCGCTCCATCGGTATTTTAGAAGCAATTCAGTAGCGCGATCGTTCAGCCGTATGGTTGGCATTTTATATTTTTGGGCAAAATCTGCGGCAAATTTCCTAAAAAGCAAGTGGATATCCTCCTGCCTTTCGCGAAGCGGCGGCAAGTTAATTTCTACCGTACTTAGGCGATAATACAGGTCTTCACGGAACTCGCCCTTATTAATTGCATCGACCATTCTTACATTGGTAGCAGCTACAATTCGCACATCGGTTTTTTGTGCAACAGAAGAACCCACCTTTAAAAATTCGCCATTTTCCAAAACTCTAAGTAAGCGTACTTGGGTCGGTAATGGCAATTCGCCAACTTCATCAAGGAAGATTGTACCGCCATCGGCAACCTCAAAATAACCGCTTCGGGTTGCGGTGGCTCCCGTAAAGGAGCCTTTTTCGTGACCGAAAAGTTCGCTGTCAATTGTCCCCTCGGGAATGGCGCCGCAGTTTACGGCTATGTATTTTCCGTGTTTTCTGTGCGAAAGGGAATGGATTATTTTAGGAATACTTTCCTTACCCACACCGCTTTCGCCGGTTACCAATACCGAAATATCCGTTGGCGCCACTTGAATGGCTTTTTCTACGGAACGGTTAAGTTTTGGGTCGTTCCCAATAATTCCAAATCGCTGTTTTGTTGCTTGTATGCTTTCC
>CAXBDO010000229.1:0-4518 GCA_963974165.1 uncultured Aequorivita sp. | reverse complement strand
CTCCGTAAGAATTCTTGAAGTAGAATCTAATGGATCTACCGCTGGGTAAATACCAAGCTCAGCAATTTTACGTGAAAGTACGGTTGTAGCATCCAAGTGGGCAAAGGTTGTTGCCGGTGCTGGATCCGTAAGGTCATCCGCAGGTACGTAAACCGCCTGTACAGAAGTAATAGAACCTCTTTTAGTTGAAGTAATACGCTCTTGCATAGCACCCATCTCTGTAGCCAAGGTTGGTTGGTAACCTACCGCAGATGGCATACGTCCAAGAAGTGCAGATACCTCTGATCCTGCCTGGGTAAAACGGAAAATGTTATCTACGAAGAAAAGTACATCCTTTCCTTGTGCCTCTCCAGCTCCGTCACGGAAATATTCAGCAATAGTAAGCCCTGAAAGCGCAACACGTGCACGTGCTCCAGGTGGCTCGTTCATTTGTCCGAATACGAAAGTAGCTTTAGATTCTTTCATAGCTGATTTGTCAACTTTAGAAAGATCCCATCCACCATTTTCCATAGAGTGCATAAAGTCGTCTCCGTATTTAATAATACCAGACTCAAGCATTTCACGAAGTAAGTCATTACCCTCACGAGTACGTTCACCTACACCAGCGAATACTGAAAGACCACCGTGGCCTTTCGCAATATTGTTAATTAACTCCTGAATAAGTACTGTTTTACCTACACCAGCACCACCAAAAAGACCAATTTTACCACCTTTTGCGTAAGGCTCAATAAGGTCAATTACTTTAATACCTGTGAAAAGTACTTCTGTAGAAGTTGAAAGATCTTCAAATTTTGGAGCATCGCGGTGAATTGGAAGACCGTTGTCGCCAGCTTTTGGCAAGTTTCCAATACCGTCAATAGCATCACCAATTACGTTGAAAAGTCGGCCGTATACAGCATCGCCGATAGGCATTTGGATAGGCGCTCCTGTTGCAACAGCATCTACACCACGGCTTAAACCGTCAGTAGAATCCATTGATATGGTGCGAACCATGCTCTCGCCAATGTGCGATTGAACTTCAAGAACCAAAAGGTTTCCGTTGTTATTTACCTCTAGCGAGTCGTATATTTTTGGAAGTTCCGATCCGCTATCAAACGCAACGTCAACTACCGGGCCAATAATCTGTGCAACTTTTCCTATGCTTTGTGACATGAGTAACTGTTTATTTTATAGTTATCTAAGGGCGAATAAACCACCCCTGTTTTGAACGGTGCAAAGATAGTTTTTTCTGAATGAAAATTGCAATGGAATTTTTAAAAAAATACACTTACTCTTAAAGCTAGTACACAAGGGTCTCAAAGACCTAAGAAGGCTTCTTATTATTAGAGCTTTTGGCAGAGGTTTTGTACCTCTTACGCGAATAGTTGTATATTTTTTTTCTGGAGTGCTGGGGATAGGGTAATAATATGTGCAGAAATTGTTCAGGTTTCAATTTGGATAACCCAAAAATTGAAACCTGAACCCCTTAAATTACTCTACAGTAACAGATTTTGCCAAATTACGTGGCTGATCTACATTTTTATTAAGCATTACCGCAATATGGTAAGATAGCAATTGTAAAGGAATGGTGGTTAAAAGTGGCGTTAACGCTTCAGAAGTATGTGGAACTTCCATTACGTAATCTGCCATTTCCCTTACTATAGTGTCTCCTTTTGAAACAACCGCAATAATTTTTCCTTTTCTGGCCTTTATTTCTTGAATGTTGCTTACCACCTTATCATAATGGTCGCTTTTAATAGCGATAACAACAACGGGCATTTGCTCATCAATTAAGGCAATAGGGCCGTGTTTCATTTCGGCAGCGGGATAGCCCTCTGCGTGGATGTATGAAATCTCCTTTAATTTTAAAGCCCCTTCAAGCGCAACAGGAAAATTGAATCCCCTTCCCAAATACAGGAAGTTTTTGGCGTCTTTAAATATGGCCGAGATTTCCTTAATTTTTTCATCAGTTTTAAGGGCTTCCTCAACTTGGCTTGGAATTAACTCCAACTCCTGCAAATAAAGCATAAAATCGCTTTGGCTTATAGTACCCTTAGCTTTCGCCAAACGTAATGCCATCATGGTCAAAACAGTAATTTGGGTAGTAAATGCTTTGGTGGAAGCAACGCCAATTTCTGGACCTGCGTGTGTATAAGTACCACTATGTGTTTCTCTTGAAATTGTTGAGCCAACCACATTGCAAATACCATAAACGAAAGCGCCTTTGGATTTTGCAAGTTTTATTGCGGCCAGGGTATCTGCAGTTTCGCCACTTTGGGAAATGGCAATAACCACATCTTTTTCTGAGATTATTGGGTTTCTGTATCTAAATTCTGATGCATATTCAACTTCAACAGGAATGCGCACCAATTCCTCAAAAATATATTCGGCCACCAATCCGGCATGCCAAGAAGTTCCACAGGCCACAATAATTATGCGGTCTGCATTAATAAATTTTTCGATATAATTTTCAAGACCGCCGAGTCTAACAATTCCTTTTTTGGCGAGAAGCCTTCCGCGGTAAGTGTCTTTAATAACTGAAGGCTGTTCAAAAATTTCCTTCAACATAAAATGGTCGTAACCACCTTTTTCAATTTGCTCCAAATTAAGTTGAAGCTCTTGGATGTAGGGCGCAACAACTTTATCATCCTTAATTTTGTGAACTTTCACATCACGTCCCAGTCTAATAATAGCCATTTCTTCATCTTCCAAATAAATGGCATTATTTGTAAATTCAATAAAGGGGGAGGCATCGCTAGCTACAAAAAATTCGTCGTCACCAATTCCAATGGCCAACGGACTTCCTAATTTTGCAACAATAATTTCGTCAGGTTTCTTTTTGTCGAAAAGTGCTATGGCATAAGCGCCTACCACTTGGTTAAGGGCAATTTGTACTGCCTGTCCAAGTTTTATATTTTCCTTAAGCTGAATATCTTCAATAAGGTTAACTAATACTTCGGTGTCTGTATCAGATTTGAAAGTGTAACCTCTATTGATCAATTCCTTTTTAAGGGAACCGTAATTTTCAATAATACCATTGTGGATTATAACTAAATCGCCACTGTTGGAATAGTGCGGGTGGCTATTTACATCGTTCGGCACTCCGTGTGTTGCCCAGCGGGTGTGGCCAATACCAAGGCTTCCCTTGCGCGTAATTTCCTTTTTTGCTTTTTCCTCCAGACTTGCAACCTTACCCTTTGTTTTGCAAAGTTGAATATCGGTCCCATCAAATAGAGCTATTCCGGCACTGTCATAACCTCTATACTCCAAACGTTTTAATCCGTTTAGAATGATGGGATATGCTTCTTTCTTGCCTATATATCCTACAATTCCACACATAAATTCAGTTTAATTTGGTTCGGTATAATAAATTTGAAGTTTTAATCTTTTCTCTTGGTTTGGAGAGGCATTACCATGAAGAATAGTTCCTTCAGGAGAAACTACCGTACTAGAAGGCACCTGCTTAATACTTGGCTCCATCGGGTTTTGCAGCTCTTGGGTTGTACGGTTTAATACATTATGCGAAACAACAATACCTAAAGGTACATTGGTGCTGTCCTTATTGATCAAATTGCTGATATGATCAGTAATTTTTAATTTATAATATTTACCATTTCCGTCTGTTCCTCGCTGCAATTTTCCATAATGATTTGAAAGTGCATCTATAGGTTCCAACCCATTGGTTGGGTCTGCATTGTAATCTGCAAGAACATTGCTGTTTTTTAAATCATAGATTATAATACGTTCCGGTTCCGTAGCGCCGCCAACCATTAAATCTTGGTTTACATATAAAATTAAGTTAGCTTCATTTACAAGCCATTTTTTATCGCGAAGCACTTCAAGCTCATCTGCAACCCCATTGTTGTCGTTATCTTTTCCAAAAAGCTCAATAACCGAAATTATTCCATCGCCACCGCGTAGGTAAAGATTTTCATTTCCGGTAGTAATGTTAGGGTTATCCACCGCTGTCTGAATTTGCTGTGGCAATTGGTTTGTAAATGTATTAACGTTAATACCGTTGAAATTAAGTTTGAAAACACCATTAAGCCTTTCATCTTCGTCTTCATCTTTATAATTGTAGAAAATAGACACGGAAGCCTTAGTAGCATCAAAAATGAAAAGACTACCATTATCTGTGGTTGAATTCACCTTAAAATAAAGTCCTCTTATAAAGTTTTTAAAGTTGTTGCTGTTACGCAATTCTGCACTTCCTTCCATGTCGATAATATTATTCTGGAAAAAAGTAGAATCTAATTTAACCCTAAGGCCAGGAGGAAGTTTTTCTTCATTTTCTTCACCTTCATTAATAACATACCCATTTTTGGTAGGAATAAAATTTGCAACCGAACCTAATTCTTCTCCTAAATAGCTTTCAAAGGTTGGACCTTGGGTGGTATAATAATTTTGGAATTCCTCGAAGCCAGAATTCGGATCATATTCCCTTAGGAAATAATTGGAGCGAAATATTGAAATATCTATGGGCGTGGTGCCATAAATAGAATCTAAAGTATATGTAGTAGTGCTATCAACCGTTGTGGC
>CAXBDO010000228.1:0-4521 GCA_963974165.1 uncultured Aequorivita sp. | reverse complement strand
CTTTGGAAAGACGAAGAAAAGCCATGCCAAAGGTGAAGCATTAAGAGTATAAAAGAAAGACAGTACAAACCTGTGCGCACCGGGCTTTCAAATTTATGAAGTAGCTCTGGGTAATAACGGGCAGCATCTTGCGGATTGCCTTCAATGTATTTGTGCATTATTTCCGGAAACCAGAAATCGTAAAAGTGAAGTCCTAAAAACGCCAAGATTACGGCACCACTAATAATCATATTTCGCGAAGCCCAAGTTGAATTTTTATGTCCCTTAAATGAAACGTAGCTAATTTTTCTAGAGTTGCGGTTTTTAATTTCAAGAACCAACCCCATTACAAAGTGAAAAATAACACCAATAATCAATATAGGCTGGGCTATAAATTGCACCACAAAATTATGCCCCATAAAATGCGACAGACTGTTGAAGGTATCGGGATCGATAACCGCCGTGATGTTGATGGTAAAATGTTGTGCCAAAAACAACACAAGAAATAAGCCGGAAAGTGCCATAGCGACTTTTCGTGCAATTGAAGAAGATAATATTGCCATTATGGTTTTATTTCGAGAATAGTTGTGCAAAAATACACTTCAAACCGCTTGTTGCCAAACATTCTTAATTGTTTAAAATCTATTTAGAATGGGTTTAAATACAACGCTATTTTATTTCCAATGCGGTGGACGAATTCTTCCCATTGGCCGAAACCGTCACTTTATATATGCCTTTCGGCAGGTAAAATTTCCCATTATCTGCCTTTTTTATTTTTTCATCCGCTTTTTCAAACACCTTTTGTCCTTTTTCAGAGATTGAAAAATCATATTCCACTACATTCACCCCTTTTGTACCTTCAACAGTAAGGATTTGCAACTCTTTACCAGATTCTGTAGCGATTGTTATCGTCGTCTTGCCCGACTGTGGACTATAAAATTGAATATTGGTTTTTGGCTCATATACTTCGCCCCAAGTACTCCATTTACTGCCCCATCGTTGAGAGAAATTTATGGCATCTATTTCAGCAAGAACCACTTCACTTCTATTATTATCATTCAATTTTTGGAGCAGCGCAATATCTGCCACATAAATAGAACGGCCGTGGGTGCCCAAGACCAAATGCTTGGCTTCTGGCTGAACTACCAAATCGTGCACGGCAACATTGGGCAATTCTTTTGAAAAAACTTCCCAACTTTCTCCGCCATTAAAGGAAACATAGGCTCCATTGTCTGTTCCCAAATACAGCAAATCTTCATTCACCGGATCTTCCTTTATTACATTTATAGGTGAAGCAGGCAAATTATTGCTAATGTCTTTCCAGGTAGCGCCATAATTATCGCTCATAAAAACGTAGGGTTTAAAATCGTCCCATCGGTAGCCGTTTAGGGTTATATATACCCTTTCCTTTTTATGCGAAGAAGCAATTACGCGGCTAACCCATAAATCTTGGGGAAGTGAAGTTGAAATATCTGTCCAACTTGCGCCACCATCTTTCGAAACATACACCAGTCCATCATCGCTGCCCGTATAGAGAAGCCCAAACTGAAATGGCGATTCGCTGATGCTAGTTAGGGTGCCATAAGCTACATTGCCAGGCTTGCCGCCTTTGGTTAAATCGGCCGAAATTGCAGTCCAATCATCGCCTTGGTTCATGCTGCGCATTAATTTATTTCCGCCTAAATACAGTATATCTTGATTGTGCGGGCTCAACAAAATAGGTGTTTGCCAGTTAAAACGGTACGGGCTTTCACCCAATTCATGTTTAGGCTGGATGTAAACAGGTTCTCCCCCATTTCTATTCAGCCTATAATAATTGCCGAATTGATAGCCGGTGTAAACAATATTGCTGTTTCTACTGTCTATTTGCACCTGCATACCGTCGCCCCCCATAATAAACTCGTATGGATATTTGCCATTTTGAAGCCAGCCAGGATTGGCTTTATAATTGTGCGGCCCAACCCATACGCCATTGTCCTGAAGGCCGCCATACACGTTATAGTTTTTTTCGTTATCTACATTCACAGAATAAAATTGACCCACGGCTGGGGCGTTGTTTTTTATCCATGTTTTTCCGTCGTCGTAACTAATATTTACGCCCCCGTCATTGCCATCAATTAGATGGCCGGACATTTTGGGGTTTATCCACAGAGCGTGGTGGTCTGCATGCACATTATCTGCATCTATGCTTGAAAAAGTTTTTCCGCCATCGGCAGATTTTAAAATTGGCACACCATAAACATATATTTTATTGGCATCATTTGGATCTACGTGTATTTTTCCGAAGTAATATCCGTACGAATAATACAGATCGTCTAAAAACCCATCGTGGGTTTTTTGCCAGGTTTTACCGCCGTTGGTGCTTTTGTAAACCTCAGCGCCAATAACAGGAGTATCAAAAAGGGCACTGTTTGCATCTTCCAGATATTTTGCCAAGTCTTCAGGTTTTACGGTACCTACGCGCACCATTTGTTTTACGTTTTCAGCTCTATATTTTTCCTGAAAACCGTTCATTTTTAAAAATTGGTTCAACTTCTTATCGTCCAAAGCAAGAAACGTAGCAGTGTCCATAGCCTTAAAATCGTCCTTTGTAAGAATATCAGTATCTTCCTTTTTATCCTCCTTTTCTCTGTGAAATTGATTGTCTACAATTAAATAAACGGTTTCATCATTAACCACCGCGATTCCCATACGGCCCATTCCTTTCCCTATTGGCAAACCACTGGCTTCGGTCGAAATCTTGTTCCAACTACTTCCCCCATCGGTACTTTTATATACCCCACTGCCTTCGCCGCCGCCATCAAAATTCCATGCCTTTCTGTCCTTGTCCCAAGCCGTGGCATACATTGTATTGAAATTGTTGGGGTTTGTAGAAATTTCAATAATTCCCGTTTCATCATTAATAAAAAGTGTTTTGTTCCAAGATTTTCCGCCATCGGTAGTCTTAAAAACACCGCGCTCCTCATTATTGGAATACAAATGCCCCACAGCGCCCACAACCACTTCACTTGGATTGGATGGATTTATTAGAATACTGCTAATATGGTGGCTGTCTGTTAATCCCATATTTTGCCAGGTTTTGCCCTGGTCGTCGCTTTTCAACAAACCAATTCCGGCATACGAAGAACGGGAAGCGTTCACTTCGCCGGTGCCTACCCAAATGGTATTGTTTTTCCAATCTACCGATACGCAGCCAACGTTTTGAGTAGGACTGTTATCCATTACGGGCGTAAAGGAAGTGCCATTGTTATTGGTATACCATACACCGCCACTGGCATAGCCCACGTAAAATTCGATGGGATTGTTGGGGTTTACCGCAAAATCTACCACCCGCCCACTCATTATGCTGGGGCCAATATTGTTAAACGACAGATTTTTGACTGAAGAAGATTGCGATAGCTGTATTTTTTGCTGTAACCCCTCAACTACGGCAGTTGCAGAAGTTACAGGTTGTTGCGAAAATGTAATTGTGGAAACTAAGCAACAGGCAGTAAGAAATAGTTTATTCATGTTTTTGGCTTAAAAATGATGAAGATAAATAAAGGGGGCGGGCTGTGCAACTGGGAAGAAGAGGGGCGAGGATCAGCGAAAAGGGAAGAGCGAGAACTCAAAACTATTCATATCATTCAAAAGCATTTGTATATTTACGTGGTGGCTAAAACTTCTTGGCTATTTGAATAGTTAGAGATTAAAGCACAACCGTACGGTGAATAAATGTTAAAACCAATTTAAGGTATGAACTCAAGAATATTATTTCTACTGGCATTTACTATTATTTATTCTTGTTCCTCCCCAAAAGGAATTATAGAAAATGAAACTTCAGAAAATCAGCTGAACGGAATAAGTAAAGAGTTTTATGAAAATGGCGATTTAAAACTTGAATGGAAATACAAAGACAACCAATTACATGGAATTTCAAAAGAGTATCATAAAGACGGGAGTTATTCTGAATGGCATTATGAAAACGGAAAGCTTATTGAGGGCAAATCCTATTATAGGAATGGAGCACTTCTTCAGGAATATACCATAAAGGATGGAAAAAGAAACGGAACAGCTATTCGGTATTATGAAACTGGAGAAAAAGAAACCGTTTGGAAATTTGAAAATGATATTCTATTAAGTGGAATTGCATATTATCCAACTGGAGAAAAAAAGACTGACTTTAAATATAAAAATGGAATTCCTGAAGGAGTTTCAACTGAATATTATAAAAACAGAAAAAAGAAAATTGATTGGAATTATAAGGATGGTAAATTAAGCGGAGAATCGATTGAATATTTTGAAAATGGAAATATAAAAAGAGTATTGAACTATTAAAAATAGAATAAGCGAGCGAATAAAAATAATTGCCCAATTTTGTGCTCGCACGCAATCCCGCAACTTTAAAACAATAAAAAAATTATATATAAAAATGGAAGTTACTGCCGCCAAAAATGAAGCTGTTGCCAATATGGTATTTGCCACAATTTATCCTCATTACTTAACTAGGTTGGAAAAGAATGGTAGAACACAAGAAGAACTCAATCAAGTAATTGAATGGTT
>CAXBDO010000227.1:0-4539 GCA_963974165.1 uncultured Aequorivita sp. | reverse complement strand
AGGAACAACATTTGTAGTGCGGTGGAACGACGCCTCCTTAAAGGCAGATGCCTTCATAAATTTCAACTTAAATACGGAAGGAAAGGCTGCAGGGTTTACAATGAGCCCCATCTCGCCATTAACAGATTTTAGTTATGATTTTCAGGATTTGGAATTTTTGAAAGTGAAATAAAGTTTTGGTAAATCAATTCAATAACTACTTCGCTATTTTTAATTATTGTTAATGCAATTCATAAAGAAGAAATAAAAATTTGCCGTCTTAAGCTATTATTATTAATTTCATAGGAAGATTAAAGTAGCTACTATGAAAACCACCGATAGACTCGAGGCGGCACTAGAAAAACTTTACACCGCATTCCACAACAACACTTTAAATCCTGAGTGCTGCAACCATTGTGCAGTAGGAAATATCTGCAACAATACCGATAGCTGGAAATATTTAAGCGACGCGCATGGTTCGCTTCAGTTAAATTATGTAGGGTTAGTTCATGAAAAATTGGGGCGTAAATTTTACGGCTATAAGCCTTCAGAACTTTTAAAAATTGAAGCCGAATTTTTAAAGGGCTGTGGCTACACCCTTCCGTTACATTATAAAAATGCCAAACCAAAAAACCCAACTTCCAAAGAAAACTTGTTTAACGGACTTTGTGCAGCGGTGGCAATTTTATGCTATTTTGATGGCGTTAAAAATGTAATGGATTATGCTCCGCAATTCGCAATAGACGACAAAGTTTCAATTTTTGAAAATGTCTAATAAAAAAACCGCTACCAAAGTTGAATTTCTAACAGCGGTTTTAGTTTATATTTTATATTTCAATTATACTTTTAAATCTCCTTCCTCCCCAAGATCTGGTTCATTTCCAGTTATGGCGCCTTTCGCCATTTTTAAGAGGGAAATAATTTTTCCGTTTTTGGTATCCCAGTAATGGGCGTCTTCGGGTTCAATTTTTAGAGCGGTAATATTTGGATCATCAACGCCATCAAACCAGGCGTCATCGCCGCTGCCGTATAATTCTTTAATTCGTTTGCGATCTGTGCTGATTGAGGTACGGCCATAAATGCTCAAAAATTCAAAATTCCCCTTGTCTGCATAAATTAAATGCGCCCTGTGTTCTCTTTCAATATTTTTATTGTGGGTGCTGTTCTTATTGCTCAGAAACCAAATATTCCCTTCTTCGTCAACCTCCTTAGTGCTCATAGGGATTACATGAAATGGTTGCTTTTTTAGGTCGGTTGCCATCATGGCGAAGTCTATAGACTCTGCAAGCGTTTTAATTTTCTCCCTTGCCTCTTTATTGTTCAAATTTTTGGTGCTCATAGTTTTTTATATTGAAATTAGTAACTAATAAATAAAGACCTTTTAAGGAAATCATAAAATTTGAAGTGCGTATAAAAAGGTCTCTAAAAAAATTATATTATTTACTCTGCAGCTTCATTATGGTTTTTTCATTTACAAATTCTTTCATTCCAGAATCTCCGTGCTCTCTACCATAACCAGAATCTTTTACGCCGCCAAATGGCATATTGGGCTGCGCCAGACCGAATGAATTAATAAAAACCATTCCGGTATCAAAATGTTTTCTGGCAAGTTCCATTGCATTTTTTTCATCTTTAGAAAAAATTCCGCCGCCAAGGCCATACTTACTATCATTTGCTATACGCATAGCCTCATCCTGATCTTTGGCGCGAATAAGTGAGGCCACGGGTCCGAATAGTTCATCGTCATAGGCTGGCTGTCCAGGTTTTACATTGCCGAGAATTGTTGCCGGATAGAAAAACCCTTCGCCTTTAGGTATTTCGCCTCCACATAATATTTCGGCCCCATTTGCAACGCTTTTCTTTACCTGCTCGTGAAGTTTTTCTCGAAGGTCTTCCCGGGCCATAGGCCCTATTTTTGATTCCTGATCTGTTGGGTCGCCGTGTTTTATTTTTTTCATGCGTGCAACGAATCCATCCCGAAATTCATCATAAACTTTATCGACCACTACAAATCGTTTTGCGGCCACACAAGTTTCCCCATTATTATAGATTCTACCCTGAACACAAGTTTTTACGGCCAAATCTATATCTGCATCTTCCAAGACAATATAGGCATCGTTACTACCAAGCTCCATAACGGTTTTCTTTAAAGCTGCACCCGCTTTCTCTGCAATAGTCCTTCCGGCGCCGGGACTTCCGGTTAGGGTAACACCTCTAACTAGTTTATGTGCTATTACGGTGTCACTTTGATCGTGGGTGATTCTAAGAATCGTGAAGAGGTTTTTAGGCAATCCTGCTTTTTCATAAATCTCCTGAAGCATTAATCCCGTTCCGGTAACATTTTCGGCGTGTTTTAATAGAATACCATTTCCTGCCATAAGGTTTGCAATTGAATAACGAATTACCTGATATACCGGAAAATTCCAGGGCTGAATACCGTAAATAACGCCCAATGGTGCATAAGTTATAATTCCAGTTCCGCCATTCGGTAGTTCCCGTTCTTCATCTTTAAGTGTGTTAGGACCATTGGTTGCAGTCCACTCGCAAATTCCGGCGCACAACTCTACTTCCTGTTTGCTTTGTTTTAGCAGCTTCCCCATTTCTTCCGTCATTAATTTTGAAAGATCTTCGGCATGGGCTCTTAATTCCTTTCCAATTGCTGTTAGTATTTTTCCTCTTTCTTCGTGGGAGACCAAACGCCAGTCCTTAAAAGCTGCGTGGCATTTTTCAACGGCCTCGTTTGCTTCTTCGTTGGTCATTAATGGATATTTTTTAATTTCTTTTCCCGTTGTTGGATTGATCGTAACCAAATCCTTTTTTTCTTCTTTACTCATAATTTTCTTTTTGTTGAATATATTCTATTAAAGTGTAAACACGTCTTAAGAAACTGTTATACTTTTGAAGACATAAATAACAGAATATGTTAGCAGCATTATTCACCTTAATTTATTTGAATGAACGCACAATCTGAAAACATACGTCGGGCACAACCTGAAGACTACAAACAAGTGGCGCCATTAATCGTACAGGCTATGGAAGATTTAGCGTGTACCTTTGCCAACACGAATGTTCCGAAAAATGCCTATGCTTTATTTGAATACTTTTTTCAACAGCCCGCGAATCAATACAGTTTTGAGCATACTTTAGTCTATGCCGTGGAAGATAAAATTATGGGTTCAATTACATTTTATGACGGCGAATTATTACCAATTTACCGAGCTCCATTTTTAGACCACATAGCTAAAGAATACCAAGTAACCGAATTACAAATTGAAGACGAAACAAACCCTGGAGAGGTTTATATCGATACGCTTAGCGTTTCGCCTAACCATCAAGGAAAGGGAATAGGAAAATTATTATTGGCCGCCGCAATTAATGAAGCGAAGCTTGAAGGACGCGAAAAAATTGGATTGTTGGTAGATTTTAAAAATCCAGCTGCCAAGAAATTATACCTTGCTTTAGGGTTCCAAAGTGTGGGCAAAAAGCAGCTAGGCAGTGGTATGTATGAACATCTTCAATTATTGCTCTAAAAGAAATTTTTAAGTAGTCTAGGAAGTCTTTATAAAAACAACTGATTTAGCACCTCTAACGATTTTGGCTTTTGGTAACCCTGCACGTGAAAACTGTAGTAGGCAAGAATCAAATCCAATAATTCCTTGCGCTGTTTTTTGGTTAGTTTCACTGTCTCTAAAGTGTCGAAGTTTAAGCCAAAAAACAATTTAAAATTTTCAATTTGGGTGCCCTCGATACAATAGTTTGAAGTGTTTTTTGATTGAAAATTTCCTTCCAGTATATTGAAATATTTTTCCTCAAAATTTGTGGCATCGGGGAAGAAACCGAGATATAAACTTAGCTGCATTAAAAAGAAAATATGAAAATTGGCAACTTCGTCGCTTTCATCCAGCCATTGGAAAGAATATTCCAAAAAGGTGAAAAGTTCCGGATTGGCCTCTTCTTCGCGAATGCAGTTTTTTAGCATTTCGGCCAGAAACATAACGAGGCCAGATTTCACAATATCTGTATGCAAACTTTGATAGGGCAAAGCAACTTTCGCCTCTTTAATATATTCTAGAGTGCCTTTATTTTTATGGTCTGCTATAAGCTCCAATTGCGTTAGCGGCTGAAAATAGGAAGCCTTCAATTTTCCCTTTTTTGATTTAAGAATATGCCTAAGCAAATAGCTTTTTATGCCCGCAGTTTCAGTGAAACAACTAACAATAAGGTCTGCCTCTGAATATTTAATTGCTGAAAAAACGATGGCTTTGGTGGCAACAACCATTAGCGGATAATCATTATTTTGGAAACTTTTGTTTCTGTATTGTCTTCTGTAGTTACGAGTACCAAATATACGCCCGACCGAACTTTATACCTTCCAAAAGCCGTGGTATCCCATTGCACACTTCCACCTTCCGAGGTTTGTTCAAAAACTAGGCTGCCGGTAATATCAGTGATTTTTACATTTGCTTGGGCAGTAAGGCCATCAATTGTAACCATACCTGCGAAGCCCGGACGCACCGGATTTGGAAAGGCGTGCACATTTTCAAGATTATCGCCAGGGGC
>CAXBDO010000226.1:0-4564 GCA_963974165.1 uncultured Aequorivita sp. | reverse complement strand
CAAGTCACTCAACATACCCACAAGGGGACAAGAGAACACGAAAATTATGTGAAATTTAAGATGCCTATTTCGGAATTCCTTAAAAACAACAACAATACACTTTTTGCCGCGATGCTTATTTCTGAAATGGTTGGCCGTAAAGAGTTGACTGCTGCTGAAGCTTCTGCATTTTTGGAAAATATGGATGAGAATTTATCCAAATCTGAGATTGTTACAGATTTAAAAACAAATCTTGAAACTATGAAAAAGGCCGATGTAGGTAGCGCAGCTCCTGCATTTAGCGCCCCAACCCCTAGCGGGGAACCTATGGCATTAAAAGATGCTTTGGGCAAATACACCATCATCGATTTCTGGGCCTCTTGGTGCAAGCCTTGCCGTATTGAAAATCCTAATGTTGTGAAGGTTTATAATAAATACCACGATAAGGGATTAAATATAATTAGTGTTTCCCTAGATAAAGCAGAGCAGAAAGACAAATGGATACAGGCTATAAAGGACGATAAAATGGATTGGTACCACGTATCTAATCTTCAATTTTGGCAAGATCCTATTGCACAGCAATACAATGTACGTTCTATTCCAGCTACTTTCTTGTTGGATGAAAATGGGATTATTATAGACAAAGACCTTCGTGGCGAAGCTTTGGAAGCAAAGATTGCTACGCTTTTGGGGAACGAATAGACGGGAAACGAAGTACGAGGGACGAGCGATGAGCGACGGAAGAAGGAAGAAGGAAGAAGGAAGACGGAAGACGGAAGACGCAAGACGCAAGACGGAAGACGCAAGACGGAAATTAAAAAATCCTCGGTTCAAAATGAACCGAGGATTTTTTTGTTTAATTCTTCTAAACTTTTAAACTTCTAAACTCATAAACTTTTAAACTCATAAACTTAATTCAAAAGAAAGCTAATGTTAACGGTGGCTTTAATTTCCATCTCGCCCAGGGCGATGGTTTGTTCGTCTCCGCCGGAAGCGGAATCCATCATTGCCATTTTATACATGGGTTGAGGGCCAACGGAATTGCTGAATTCGCTTATTGATACCGCCTTGCCAACAGTTTGGTTTAATACAGAGGCATATTCCTTTGCTTTCATTTGGGCATTTTCTACAGCTTTTTTACGGGCTTCACTTTTTAGGCTTTCCACTTTTGAGGAAGAGAAATTTACGCCATCAATACGGTTAATGCCCGTATCTATTAACCCTTTCATTACAGCTTCATACTTTTTTAAATCGCGCAACTTAACCGAAAGGGATTGGTTGGCGGCAAAAGTGTAGGTTTTGCTGTTGTAATCGTAGTTTTTGTTGAGGTTCATATATTCTGTGCGAACATCTTTTTCGGCTATATCCATTTTCTTTAAAAACTTCAAGACTTCACTGATTGTAGCATCGTTCTGTTCCTTGAGCACTTTGGTATTTTCCCCAGTATTCTCTACACGGATATTGATTGTAACTTCATCTGGCACCACGCGCACTACCCCTTCCCCACTTACATCTACCGTTGGGGTTTGTACGGTATTCTGCGCCATCATAGTTGTAGTTGCAATTGCTAAAATCAAAAAGGTTTTAATCGTTTTCATATAATTTCTATTTTTTAGATTAGTTTTTTCTCTTTTCTCTTTACTCTTTACTCTTTATTCTTTATTAACCCCATCACTAAATCTTCCCCAATTTGTGCATTATAAATAAAATAATTAATGGAATGGCCAATAATATTACAATCCATAAACTGGTTTCAAATAAGTAAGGTGCAAAAATTAGTGTTAGCACATAACCTCCAACGGCGCCCCCAATATGGGCATCGTGGCCAATGTTGCCCAACCGCTTTTTCATGCCGTAGATAGAATACAACAAATATGCCATCCCAAAAAGCCAAGCAGGAATAGCTATGGGAATAAAGAACATATATAAGCCCATATTTGGAAAGAACAAAATGGCAGAATACAACACTCCCATAACGGCACCACTCGCCCCAATTGCGCTGTAATGATATTCATCCTTATGGAAATAAAATGAAAGTAAATTACCCACAATTAAACTGGCCACATAAATAATTACAAAATATACCACCCCAACGCTCATAATTACTACGGGCGCGAAAAAGTAAAGGGTTAGCATATTGAACAGCAAGTGCGAGAAATCGGCATGTAAAAAGGCCGAACTGAACATCCTAATCTGCTCGCCACGACGAATGCCGGCTATATTGAATTTATATTTTTCAAAGAAAGCAAAATCGTTAAAGCCTTTCATGGAAATAATAACATTGGCGGCTATGATGATGATTGTGGCGATATCTATATTTTGCATTGGGTTTTTGAAGTTATTGGGTTATTGAGTTATTGAGTTTAAAAGTATAAAACTAAAATTATGAACATTGAACATTGAACAATGAACTTAAAACTTTGAACATGGAACTTAAAACTTTGAACTTAAAATTAAGTAGTTTTGCACGAACAATTACTATGCAAAGATTGCTTTATATACTGGCATATCCAATTCTTTGGTTGGTTTCCATCTTGCCGATGCGCATATTGTACATCAAATCTACGGTGCTCTATTTTTTGGTGTATTCTGTGGTTGGGTATCGCAAAAAAGTGGTGAAAGTCAATCTTGCCCTGGTTTTTCCAGAAAAATCGCAGCAAGAGAGAAACCGTATAGCGCAGCAATTCTTCAAACATCTTTGCGATCTTATTTTTGAGACCATAAAAGCCTTCACCATTTCAGAAAAGGAAATCAGGAAACGTTTTGTAGTTACCAATGCCGAAATATTGGATCCGTACTTTGAAAATGATAAAAGTATTTTATTAATGGCGGGGCATTATGGCAATTGGGAATGGAGCGGCATACTTAATAAATTAATGCAACACCAGGCCCACGCAGTCTACAAACCTTTGGGCAGCAAGCAATTTGACACACTAGTTAAAAAAACGCGGGAACATTTTGGGGGCATTATTGTAAGCAATAAGAAAATTGTGCCCGTCCTTTTCAGAAAATGGAAAAAGGGAATTAAAACCCTAACCTATATCCTTTCCGATCAAACCCCAAAATTGGGCGCCTTTAAACATCGCGATACCTTTATGGGAATAGATGTACCAATGTTTACCGGAACCGAAGAACTAGCCAAAAAACTGGACTTTTCAGTTCTGTACTTAAAAGTTGAAAAAGTGAAGCGTGGGTATTATAAAACCACATTCGTCCCGCTAGTAGACAACCCGAAAGAATACCCAGATTTTCAAATTACACGAATGTTTTTTGATGCGTTGGAAGCACAGATTAAAGAAAAACCTGAGTATTATTTGTGGTCGCACAAAAGGTGGAAGCATAGAGCCCCTTAGCCCGCCGCGGCGAGGAACATCCCGAAAAGGTTATCCCTCCTTTGGCTGTTGGCTGTTGGCCAATAGTAGTTATGGGTTATTGAGTTATTCAGTTATTTTTTAAATTTTTCTACTTTCTACTTTCTAATTTTATATTTCGTCGCTCGTATCTCGTCGTTATCATCCTCTAACCTCGCACTACTTCCTTAATCTCACCAATAATTCTATCTGCCAATGCATCTGCCTCTTCTTGGCTTTTCGCTTCGGTATAAATTCTAATAATTGGCTCAGTATTCGATTTTCTAAGGTGCACCCAGTTTTCGGGGAAATCTATTTTAACGCCGTCTATGGTATTAATATCCTCAGTGGCATATTTGTCTTTCATGGCCTTTAAAATTGCATCAACGTCTATTTGCGGCGTTAATTCAATCTTCTTTTTGCTCATAAAATACGCTGTGTATTTTTTGCGAAGTTCGCTAACGGCAATCTTTTCTTCTGCCAAAAAGCTTAGGAACAAAGCAATGCCTACCAAACTATCTCGACCGTAATGTAACTCTGGATAGATAATTCCGCCATTGCCTTCGCCGCCAATAACAGCCTTGGTTTCTTTCATCTTTTCAACAACATTTACTTCGCCCACGGCGCTGGCGGTGTAGGTGCCACCGTGCTTTTCGGTTACGTCGCGCAAGGCTCGGGAAGACGACATATTACTAACCGTATTTCCAGGATTTTTCCCCAAAATATAATCGGCAACCGCAACGAGTGTATATTCTTCGCCAAACATTTCGCCATTTTCATCTACAAAGGCAAGTCGATCTACGTCTGGATCTACTACTATTCCGAAGTCTGCATTTTCAGAAACCACCAATTCCATCAAATCGCCTAAATGTTCCTTTAAAGGCTCAGGGTTATGCGGAAAATCGCCATTAGGCGTACAGTATAATTTTACGGTTTCAACCCCCAAAGCTTCCAAAAGCAAGGGCACTGCAATCCCGCCCGTTGAATTTACGGCATCAACCACCACCTTAAATTTGGAGCATTTAATTGCTTCGGCATTTATTAATGGCAAGTCTAAAATTTCATCTATATGCAAATCTATATATGCATCGTTTTTGTGGATTTCGCCCAAAGCATCCACTTCGGCAAAGAGAATATTTCCTTCTTCGGCTATGTCCAAGATTTGTTGTCCGGCAGCCGCATTTAAAAATTCACCTTTATTGTTAAGTAATTTTAAGGCGTTCCATTGTTTCGGG
>CAXBDO010000225.1:0-4611 GCA_963974165.1 uncultured Aequorivita sp. | reverse complement strand
CTTATTTAGATGGAAGTACTTACGAATACTGTGGTGTTACTAGACCTATCTATATTAAAATGGTAAACAGCGACAAATTGAACCGTTTTGCAAAACGCACAATTTATCCAAATTATCTGTATAGAAAATCTAAGCGTACTTTAGAACCTGCTTAGACCATTTAAAAGGCGTTAAAATTATTTTCACAAAATTTCGCCAAAGAATAAATAAAGCTGTAAAAAAATATCATAGCTTTGCCCCATAATTATGAAACACTTTCGCTCAAATAAGATTTGTAAGATGCACGGAAAAAAATCCGGGGTATAGGGCGATTGTATAATAAATATAAAAAGCGTTCCTCCCCAAAGAGGAACGCTTTTTTAGTTAACACCAAAAGTAATATGAAGAATTCAGTACATTTTAATTTAATTAAGCGCAATATGTCGAAACGTATTCGCAAGTATATTCTCATGTTTCAAAGTGAATGATAAAACCAATATAAACGTTTTAAAGTCCCTTTGATAATTTAAAAAATCAAAGGGACTTTTTTTATACCCCTATTAAAATGAAAAGAGTTTACGCCCTCAAATTAGAAAAGCAATTGGTAGTTACCGAGTTAAAAAGTTACACCCACGTTTTATTGGGTTCGCTATTGCTTTCAATAGCTTACGCCTTACTCATAATTCCGCACAGTATAGTGCCCGGAGGAATATTGGGCCTCAGTATTGTTATAAAGGAAATTACAGGTTTTTCCGTTGGCTGGTTGGCACTACTTATCAATATTCCATTATTGTTATGGGGTACAAAGGTGTTAGGTGCAAAAACCGGGGTGAAGACACTATTTTCAATGGTTTGGGTTTCCTTTTATATAGATTTAATTACATCCTTAACCGGAGGCAGAATCTTTATTGAAGATGTTTTAATGTCGTCTGTTTTTGGAGGGATAATGGTGGGGATTTCGGTCGCAATTGTAATGAATGCCGGCGCAACCACTGGAGGTAACGATATATTGGTGCGAATTCTTTCTACCAAGATACGGTTACCCTACAATCAATTAATTTTAATCGTGGATGGACTTGTTATCCTTATGGGAACAATTGTTTTTGCAGATTTTACGATGGCTGCCTATAGCGTGGTTGCAATCGTGGCAATAAGTAAAACAATTGAATATTATATGAAGAAATCGCATCAAAACAATACTGTTCTGGTTTTTTCTGATAAGAATTTATTGATCCAGGAAGAAATTCTATTAAATAGAAAAAGTACAGATGGTATATTAAAATTGATACATCACGATAGCAATGCAAAGATGATTTTAGTTACCAAGAATACTAAAAAGTTGGAAGTAGTAAAAAATATTATCTATAAGATTGATCCCGCTGCAACTATTACGGTATTGGAATCGAATAGTCTTTTAGGATAATTATCCCATTTTAAATAAAAGTCGTTTTGGAAAAACATTCTCCGTGTTTCCAAAACGACTTTTTAATTATTTATACCAGCCATCCATTGCGCGCAGCGCCTTTGCTATAGAAATATTCAAAAATTGCCAGGGCAATTACTATAAGTGGCATAATTAAAGATTGCGGCCCCATAACTGCAACAATATCCATTGCAAATATCCAGTAGAGTTGAATTATTAATACTGCAATCAATGAAATTGCAAATAGGCTAACTGCCAATTTTTTACGCATCAATAGAAAGATGCTTGCCAACAGGCCGGTAATTACGGCAATACCATAGACAATCATATTCCACGAAGGTGCGGAATTCATTAATTCCAGTTGTTCAGGTGGTATTGTGGCTTTCATTTCTTCGGTCATTAAAAAGTATTCTAAAGCCCAGAAATAAACGCCTATTAAGTTCCATAATAGTGCTAAAACAGCGATTATCCAAAAAGCTGTGTTTGGTTTAGTTGTTGTATTCATATTAAATTTTTATGGTTAGTGGTATAAATGTAATCATTTTTAAAATTGAATTTAAAATTGGAAAGCCTATTGCTTCATTTTTTATCTATCCTTCATAAGCCTATATTTACCATACTAAAAAAAAGTCTTTATGAATCCCACCATACCTAAATCCAGCTTTGACTTTCTTCAAAGATTAAAAATGAATAATAATCGCGAATGGATGCAGGAAAATAAAAAGGAGTATTTAGCGAATGAAAAAAAGCTGAAGGAATTTTATACAGCTGTTGAAAAGTCTTTGAATGTTACAGATGAGATTGCCAAAACAAAAATTTTTCGCATAAATAGGGATATCAGGTTTAGTAATGATAAAACGCCCTATAATTCTCACCGAAGTGTTAGTTTTAGTAGAGCAGGGGCCCACCGGCGCGGTGGGTATTATTTACGCCTAGAACCAGGAAATAGTTATATGGCTGGGGGCTTTTTCAATCCAAATCCGGCCGATCTTCTTCGCATTCGTAGGGAATTTGAAATGGATAGTTCAGAAATCAGATCTATTTTAAACAATAAAGAATTTAAAAAAGCCTTTGGAAGTTTTAATGAGGAAAATGCTGTGAAGACGGCGCCAAAAGGATTTATTAAAGACGCTGAAAATATAGATTTAATTAGGCTGAAAAGCTTTTTTGTAACACATCATTTTACGGACAAGGAAGTGTTTGATCCAGCATTTTTGGATAAATTAATATACCATTATAATCTGCTTCGTCCGTTTTTCAATTATATGAGTGAGGTACTTACTACAGATTTAAATGGAGTATCTACGTTAGAGTAGTTTTATCTTTTTCATTAAAAACAAAAGAGCCTTCCAATTGGAAGGCTCTTTAAATATATGTCTATTAAATTTTTATTTTAATCTGAAAGTTACTCTGCGAACTAGTTGTCTAGCTGGTGCAGAACCTTTATCAACACTATTGTCTTCACCGTTTCCGCTATAAGATAATCTATTGGCTGCAACTCCAGAAGCGATTAGGATATCATATACACGTTTTGCGCGCTTTTCGGAAAGAGTTTTATTGTATTCCGGATTTCCAATTTCATCCGCATATCCAATAAGCTCGGCATTTGCAGAAGGATGATCCTTCATATATTTCATTAGATAATTAATAGCTTCTAATGAATAAGTCTCTGGAGTATCGCTATTAAATCTGAAGTATACATTTACATAACCTTTATTTAAAAGTTCTGCAATGCTGCTACCATCGCTTGGTACATATCCATCCTTCTTAACATAACGCTCATCCAACGGACCTTCAAGCTCATCTGGAATACCGTTTTCATTCTTATCTACAGCAATACCTTTACTATTTACAGTTACACCTGACACGGTATTAGGCTCGCGATCTAAATAATCTGGCACCCCATCTTGATCTGTATCTAACAAATCTGTTTCAATTTTAGAAATTCTATCTTCGTGGTCAGAAAGTTTGTCTTCAAATACACTTTCTTTAGTATACCAGTCGGCGTGTTTCTCGTTGCTACCTAAATAAAAGGTTAGACCTGCAGAAAAGTTAATAACCAGTCCATCGAAACCACCTTCGGTCATACTAGAAGTTCCGTCCCAAGTAATATCTTGGCGCATATTGCTGATTGCAGAAAGATCTGCAGTAATAGCAACATTGTTACCAAGACGTAGTTGAGGGGTTAATCCAGCTATAACGTGAAGCATTTGATCATTATTTGCACGATCAATTGGTTCTTTAGCGCTTAATTGTGAATATCCAGCACCTGCGTGGGCAAGTAGACCTATAGTATTGGTCCACGTTTCAAAATTCAAAACCGAACCTAAGTTTGCAACTCCTTGTAGAGAAACTCTATAATAATTGGATTTAAATTCTGGATAATCTTTTTCTTCCTGAAAGGTACTGTAGCCAAAATCTAATTTTGCGCCAAAACGATTGTTTAACATATATCGCGTACCCAAACTAACTTGTCCAAAACCTGGGGTTGGGGTACTGTACCCTGCTGCCATTGGTTTTCCATTCTTGTGAAGTCCTCCTGCAACCTCAATCGACCATCTGTCGTAATCGAAAGTTTTTTCGTCCTGAGCGGAAACGAAATAGGCAGAAAGTAATAACAACGGGAATATCAATTTTTTCATAATAGTGTTTTAATGGTCAGTACTAGCACAAATTTAAGGAAAAATACAGTGGGGGCAGTATAAAATTAAAGAACATTTAACATACTAAAAAATGCCAAAAACCTTTAGTCTGCTTTTACTGAGCGACTAGCAGCGCAATAGGATCGAAATAAAGTAGGTTGTCTTTAAGTCTTTCCTTGACCAAATCCATCATTCGTTTGTTGAGAGCCGATGAATTTTGAATGTAACGTTCAAACTCTTCTATTGTGAATTGTCCAATGACCATCCCCTTTAATGAATTTCGGAATTTAATATCCTTTTGGATGGCGTTTTCAATGTATTCCAGCTTTTTTTCAACGTTAAGGCTGTAAAATACATTTTTGTGTTTTCCTACGTAATTTTTAAATGCAGCAAGCAATAAATCATGTTGCAGCTTTACAACAGGCCTTAAAGTCTTATTTTGAAAATATTCATCGGCGGACATATTAGTCGATATTTTGGCTGAAGTAATATCGGGGCGCAAACTTATTAGCAAACTATCTCTTGTTTCCATGATTGTTTTTTCTAAAATTATGAAGAAACACAGCC
>CAXBDO010000224.1:0-4619 GCA_963974165.1 uncultured Aequorivita sp. | reverse complement strand
TTCGGGAACAGCGAAATTGCCAAGCTTTTGCATAAGGGGAATAATGCTAAAAATTTCAGCAGGGTCAATAATGCGAATTGAAATGGCGTTATCTTTCAAAATAATGGTAATTTTAAACTTCACTAAAGCAAACAATGAAGCGCAACGAATTTATTAAAATTTCAGGTATTGCAGGGCTAAGTTTAGCTATAATTCCGCAGATTTCTTTCAATAATTTTTTAGAAGAATTTACTCGAAACCAATTAATTGGCAAGGGAAACCCAGACATAGTGGGCGATAGCTATACTTCAAAGATGCATAAAACGGCCAAGGTAGCTTTCAATAAAATGAAAACTGCGGCGGCGAAGGAAAATATAAATATAGAAGTAGTTTCCGCTTATCGAAGTTTCCAAAGACAAAAAGAAATTTTCGAAGGAAAATACAAACGCTTTACGGCCGACGGCCTTTCACCAGAAAAAGCCCTAGAAAAGATAATAGAATATTCTACCATTCCCGGAACGTCACGCCATCATTGGGGCACAGATATAGATATTATTGACGCCAATGCACCGCGCCCGGCAAATGTTTTGATGCCAGAAAATTTTCACGGCGATGGCCCCTTCTGCAAATTAAAAGTCTGGTTAAACAACAACGCCGAAAAATTCGATTTCTATGAGGTATATACAGATAATGGAAATAGAAAAGGCTTCAAATATGAACCGTGGCACTTCAGTTATGCCCCAGTTTCAATTCCTATGTTGAAGGAATACAAAGAAAGAATTGACGTAAAGAAAATGCTTTCGGAAGAAAAATTGATGGGCAATGAAAACTTTTCAGAAGATTTTGTAGCCCGATATGTGAAGGAAAATATTCTGGATGTAAATCCTAAATTGTTGCCATAGTTTAAAATTCAAAGTATAAAATTCAAGGTTCTGCCTAGGTTGTTTAACTTTGAACCATATTCCAAGAACCTTAAATATTCCCATGAATAAAAAAGTATTATTAATGATTCTAGATGGTTGGGGGATTTCGCAAGATCCCTCAGTTTCTGCAGTTGCACAGGCAGACACACCGTTTATAGATTCACTTTATAAAAAATATCCGCACGCACAATTGTTAACCCATGGAATGAACGTTGGCCTGCCGGACGGCCAAATGGGCAATAGCGAAGTTGGCCATATGAACCTTGGCGCTGGAAGAATTGTATACCAAGATCTTGCCAAGATAAATTTAGCGATAGAAAAAGACACCATTAGCAGCGAACCCGAACTGCAAAAAGCATTTAGTTACGCCAAAAGCAATAATAAAAAAGTACATTTTTTAGGACTGGTTTCCAACGGTGGCGTGCACTCGCACATAGACCATTTAAAAGGTTTGCTTTCGGCAGCGCAAAACGAAGGGCTGACAAACGTTTTTGTACACGCATTTACTGATGGTCGCGATGTAGACCCCCATTCAGGAAAAGGATTTATAGCAGATTTGCAACTCCATCTTGAAAAAACGGGAGGAAAACTGGCCTCTATAATTGGTAGATATTACGCAATGGATCGCGACAAAAGGTGGGAACGTGTAAAAAAAACCTATGATTTATTGCGCTTCGGAAAAGGGAAACCTTCAAAAAATGCCATACAAAGTATTGAGGAAAGCTATCAAGCAGGAATTACGGATGAATTTATTGAACCTATTACAATGACCACCCCAGATGGGCAGCCCATTGCTACTATCGATGAGGATGATGTTGTAATATTCTTCAATTTTAGAACCGATAGAGGAAGGCAGTTAACTGAAGTATTGACCCAAAAAAACCGCGAGTCTTTTGGCATGAAAACCTTGCCTTTATATTTTGTGACCCTCACCAATTACGACGATTCCTATGGAAACATTCACGTAGTTTACAACAAAGACAATTTAAATAATACTTTGGGCGAAGTATTGGAACAGTACGGAAAGAAGCAAATTCGAATTGCGGAAACCGAGAAATATCCGCACGTTACCTTTTTCTTTTCAGGGGGAAGGGAAATTCCATTTGAGGGCGAAAAACGCATTCTTTGTCCGTCGCCCGCTGTAGCAACCTACGATTTAAAACCCGAAATGAGCGCGTATGAACTTCGGGATATGATTTTGCCAGAAATTGAAAATGAAACGGCCGATTTTATTTGCCTAAACTTTGCAAATCCAGATATGGTAGGGCATACCGGCGTTTTTGAAGCCGCAATTAAAGCCTGTGAAACCGTAGACAACTGCACTAAGGCAATTGTAGAACAAGCTTTGGAAAGCCATTATGTGGTTATTATCATAGCCGATCACGGCAATAGCGAAACCATGCGCAATCCCGATGGCTCTCCAAATACCGCACATACAATAAACCCCGTACCCATTATAGTTGTAGATACCGAAATAAAGAAGGTTAACAATGGGGTTTTAGGAGATGTTGCCCCCACGATTTTGGATATTATGGGGATTGAAAAACCAGAAATAATGACGCAACATTCACTACTTTAATAATTCAAGGCGTTGCCTAGTTTTAAAAATATCAAATCAATACACAGAAAAATGAAAAAAATAATCCTACTAATTACCGCCATAACTCTTGTAGCTTGCAATTCTTCAAAAGAAAAAAATAAGGTAGAAAAAGCTACTTCGGAAATAAATACTTCAAATACCGAAAATTTAAATAATGAGAAAATGAACGATACCGTTCCTTATGAAGAGTCAGTCATGCTTCTTGGAAAAGCCAACCGCCAAGGTTTTCAAATGGATCCATTCAAAGGGTGGTTCAATCCGGGCTATGCAGACTATACAGTTAATGACGAAATTGTTGCCAAACTAAAGCCGCTTTTAAAAGATGTAACCATTTCTGTTTTTATGGGAACGTGGTGCGAAGACAGTCAGCGCGAAACCCCACATTTCTATAAAATTATGGATGCCGCAGATTTTGATGAAAGTAAACTAACCTTGGTTACGGTTTCCGACGAAAAAACTACTCCCCAAGGTTTTGAGGAAGGATTGAATATTACCAATGTGCCAACAATAATTTTTTATAAAAATGAAAAGGAATTGGGCCGTATTGTTGAATACCCAATTGAAAGTCTAGAGAAAGACATGCTCGCAATATTAAGCGGAAAAGAGTACAAACACGCTTATGCCGAATAATAGTTTAGCAATGGTATAATTCTTTGTAAATTTGCGCCTTTAAAAATTACTATGACAAAGGAAACATTAACCATAGCCGTAGATTTTGACGGAACCATTGTAGAAGATGCATATCCAAACATTGGCCGCCCTATTATTTTCGCTTTTGATACATTGAAAAGATTGCAAAGTGAGGGGCATCGACTTATTTTATGGACGTACCGAAAGGGGCGCACTTTGGAAGAAGCCGTAAACTTCTGCAAAGAAAATGGAATTGTTTTTTATGCCGTAAACGGAAGTTTTCCCGAAGAGGAATTCGACAGTTCGCACAGCAGAAAAATCCACGCCGATGTTTTTATAGACGACCGCAATATTGGCGGACTTAAAAGTTGGGGCGAAATATACCAGCAACTTGTTGGCGAACCTGCGCCCGCAAAATCCAAATCTCAGAAAAAGGGGTTTTTCTCCTTTTTAAAATAGCACTATGATAATACCCAAAACAAGAGAAGAAATAGAATTGATGCGCGAAAGCGCTTTGGTAGTATCGCGCACCTTGGGCATGCTCGCAAAAGAAGTAAAGCCCGGTGTTACTACCAATCAGTTAAATAAAATGGCTGAAGATTATATTCGCAGTCAAGATGCCATTCCAGGGTTTTTGGGGCTATATGATTGTCCATCTACCCTACTTACCAGCGTTAATGATGCTGTTGTGCACGGATTGCCAAACGATATTCCTTTAAAAGAGGGCGATATTGTGGCAATCGACTGCGGGGCAATAAAGAACGGATTTTACGGCGATCACGCTTATACTTTTGAAGTGGGAGAAGTAGATCCAGAAACCAAAAAATTGCTGAGAATTACTAAGGAATCGCTTTATATCGGCATCCGAGAATTTAAAGCCGGCAACCGAGTTGGCGATGTAGGTTTTGCTATTCAAAATTATTGCGAAGCGCAAGGTTATGGGGTTGTTCGCGAACTAGTTGGACACGGCTTGGGAAGAAAAATGCACGAAGATCCCGAAATGCCTAATTACGGTCGAAGAGGTCGCGGAAAGAAATTTATAGAAGGTATGACCATTGCGTTGGAACCAATGATAAATTTGGGCACACATAAAGTGAAACAATTGAAGGATGGGTGGACTATCGTAACCTTAGATGGTCAACCCAGTGCACACTTTGAACACAATATTGCCCTAGTAGACGGAAAACCAGAATTGCTTTCCACTTTCCAATATGTGTATGAAGCATTGGGAATTGAAAGTGATGAGGAAAAAGAGTTTAGATCGTAAAAAATTCTTTTTTACTTTGAGCCCTTCTCGCCTTTGTGGATAAGTTGAACCGCAAAGACGCAGAGTACGCCAAGAAATGTTTTAAACTGCAAAAGATTGTTCAAAAAAATTCTTAATACTATTCCCCGCCCGCTGCTCATTAGACTGAGTATTATTGGCAGGCCACTACTTGCTCTATTTCTTAGGGGGAATAAATATACCGACCCAATTAACGGCAAAT
>CAXBDO010000223.1:0-4625 GCA_963974165.1 uncultured Aequorivita sp. | reverse complement strand
GTAGTAGACGATTTTGGAAATACCATAGGCGTAGTTACTATGGAAGACATCATTGAAACGCTTCTGGGGCTTGAAATTATGGACGAGAGCGACAATATTGAAGACATGCAGGTACAGGCAAGAAAAAATTGGGAGAAGCGCGCAAAACGCATGGGTATTCAATTGAATGATGATCTGGATCCTAGAAAATTGGAAGATTGATGGAAACTGCATATATACAGTCGCCCGTTGGCATATTGGAATTGAAAGGAGATACCGACGCCTTGGCCTCAGTGTATTTTAAGGATGAGGAAAACATCACAATTTCAGAAAAAATTCCGAAGGAATTGGAAGCTGCGGCACATCAACTCCAGGAATATTTTGAAGGGAAACGCCAACATTTCAACCTAAAGCTTTCCCCAGAAGGAACCGAATTTCAAAAACGGGTTTGGAACCAATTACAACAAATTCCTTTCGGAAAAACTACCAGTTACCAAAAGATGGCAAACACGTTGGGCGACCCCAAAGTAATTCGCGCAGCGGCCTCAGCAAATGGAAAAAATCCAATCTCAATTATTATTCCCTGTCACCGCGTTATTGGCAGCGATGGTTCCTTAACCGGTTATGCGGGCGGTTTGCACCGGAAAAAGTGGTTGTTGGAATTTGAAAGCCCTTCCCCACAACAATCTTTGTTTTAAATGAATAGCCTAAAAAAATTCTTCAAGTGGCTATCCATTGTTATAATTGTCTTCATTTTAGGCCTGTATATTTCAGGCTACGGTTATATTTTAAAAGGTATTTGGGTAGTTTATCTCCACGGGCATACCACTGCCTATATTGATGACTTTGAATTTTTCGCGACCGAGCATATTCCCGCAAGCTCACAGCCACAACCATGGCCATTTCATAAAAGTTATAATACTGTTGCGGAAACAAAAGCGCTTTCCGAAATGAACGATAGTTTGGGAACCATTGCATTTTTAATCATTAAAAATGACAGTATTTGGTTTGAAAATTATGCTGACGGCTATAATGAAGAATCGCAAACCAACTCATTTTCTATGGCCAAAACAATTACTTCAGCATTGCTTGGAAAAGCCATAGACGAAGGTTTTATAGAAAGCTTGAATCAGCCCGTTGGCGATTTTTATCCGCAGTATGCTGAAAGTGGTTTAACTGTGGGCGATCTTTCTTCCATGGCTTCAGGATTAAATTGGGATGAGTCATATTCCAATCCTTTTGGAATGACTGCGCGTGCATATTATGATTCCGATTTGTCCGAAACCATTTTGAAATTAAAAGTAGTGGAAGAACCGGGCGTGCGTTTTAAATATTTAAGTGGAAACACCCAGCTGTTGGCAATGGTAATCGCGAAATCAGTTAAACATACCAGTGATTTGAAAGGTTTTCTGTACGATAGTTTTTGGCAGCCAATGGGTTTTGAACAACCTGCATTCTGGCAGATTGATGATACCCAAAATAGGTTAGTAAAGGCGTACTGCTGTATTGGCAGCAATGCTAGGGATTTTGCGCGGTTCGGAAAATTGTATAAAGATTACGGCAAATGGAACGGCCAACAGATTTTGGATTCCTCTTTTGTAGCCAAATCTATAACTCCCCGTTTCCCAGAAAGCCCTGAATATGGTTATGGGCTGTGGTTGAGCGATTTTATGGGTAAGCATATTTTTGCAATGCGCGGCATTTTAGGGCAATATGTTATTGTAATTCCCGAAGATAATTTAATTATAGTTCGGCTTGGCCACAAACGCGGCACTAAGACCGATTCTCCTTTTAGCTCAGATTTTTATGTTTATATAGAAGAGGCCTATAATATGCTGGCGAAAAATCAATAATTTTTCGTAGTTTTATTTGGCTACTCCCCAGTTGAAATTTCAGAAAAATGATTAAGCGAATTAATTTGGAGCACATCCTGTTTCTGGATATTGAAACCGTTCCGCAGCATGAAAATTTTGAGGAATTGGACGACACCTCCAAAATGCTTTGGGAACTTAAAAGCAAATACCAGCGCAAGGAAGATATTTCGGCGGAAGAATTCTACGAACGCGCCGGAATCTGGGCCGAGTTTGGAAAAATTGTATGTATTTCAGTTGGCTATTTTGTACTGAAAGGCGACGTACGAAATTTTCGTGTAACCAGTTTTCATGGCGAGGAGGAAAAAATTCTGAAAGATTTTAAAACCTTGCTTGAGGCACACTTCAACAAGCCACAGCATTTGCTCTGCGCCCATAATGGAAAGGAATTCGATTTTCCATATATCGCCAGGCGCATGATTATAAATGGAATTGATGTACCATTCAAATTAGATCTTTTCGGAAAAAAACCGTGGGAAGTTCCGCATTTGGATACCTTGGAACTTTGGAAATTTGGCGATTATAAAACATTTACTTCCCTTAAATTAATGGCGCACGTATTGGGTATTCCCTCACCCAAAGACGACATAGACGGCAGCCAGGTTCGCACTGTTTTTTATGAAGAGAATGATATTGATAGAATCATTACATACTGCGAAAAGGACACCATAACAGTTGCGCAAATTTTCCTGCGACTTCGAAATGAAGCAATTTTAACGGAAGACGAAATCCTTACCGTTTAGCCCTAACTTTTGCTAGCTCCTTTCTGTGAGGATTTCAACCTAAAATTTAGTAGCTTTACCACAATATTCAAACTTACTTTTATGACAGTTCCAAGATTCTATTCAAAATTATTTTTTATTTCAATGTTCGCTGTAACAATTTTCTTTACTTCCTGTAAAGACAATGAAAATACTGAGGAGGTAGCACCTACCGAAGTTCAGGAAGCAACTTTGGAGCAAAAGAAACAGGCATTAGAGAATGTAGTTCCTAGTAATACAGGCAACACTGCAAATTCAGGCGGTGCTGTAAATCCGGCACACGGACAACCAGGTCACCGTTGTGATCTTCCAGTTGGAGCGCCGTTAAATTCTGCAGGTGGAAGCACAAATACAGCTCCTGCAATAAATGCAACCAATACGATCCCAACTTCAACAACCGGCAAGGGTATTAACCCGCCTCACGGCCAGCCCGGACATAAATGTGAAGTAAAAGTGGGCGATCCACTATAAGACTTTTTATATAAGATATAAAAACGGCCCGTTTCAAAATCTGAAACGGGCCGTCTTATTTATTGAATCTAACTAATTACTCTTTCACAAATCGTTTCATTTGTTTGTTATTATTGGTGTTTACCTCAAGTAAGTAAACCCCGCTCTGCAATGATGAAACATCAATGCTTTGGGCATATGCACCCGATTTCACTACTTGGCCAATTACATTATAGATTACATAATCTTTTCCTTCCGCATTAACAAGCGCAATATTTAATGTGTGCTTGGCTGGATTGGGATAGATGGAAATTTCTGAATTATTGCCATCTTTTGTAATTCCTTGATTCACTGAATTGCTAATAATTATAGTATAATCTTCTACTTCGCCATAGGTGAATGTTTCACAGGAAGTTGGATTGGCATTGTATTTCATGGAAACCCGCATTCTTGTTGCTCCCGAGAGGGCAGATGTTGGTATGGTAAAACTTCCTGAAATAGGTGATGCTGTTGTTTTTGAGCGCGAATAAACTTGTTCGCCAGAGTCATCAAAATCGCCATCCTGGTTATAGTCAATCCATATTCTGTAGGCCTCACTATATGTTCTTCCAGTCCACTTTGGTGTAATGGTAAATGTATTTGAGCTGCCTTTTGCAACGGTGGTTGAAATACTTGTAAAATCTGCATAGCCCCCGTTATTTCCAGAAAGATTGTTGATAGCGCCAATTTGAACCCTGTCTATATATTCATCGTTGGTATTGTTTCCTTTGGAAGTACAATAGGTAACAGTGTTTGATAGTGTACTTACATTTACGGTATTGCTATACGGTGAGGTATTGCCTGCTGCATCTTTTGCCCGTACCTTAAACGAATAAGCGGTAGAAGGCGCTAAACCGGTAATATTTGCTGAAGTACCTGTAACACTTCCTAAATTAGTGCTGCCTTGAAAAACATCGTATGCTGTAACGCCTACATTATCCGTAGAAGCGTTCCATGATAAGGTAAGGGAAGTTTGCGCTACATTTGAAGCTACCAAGTTTGATGGAGCCGTTGGAGCTTGTGTGTCAGGTCCGGAGCCTCCAAGGTTAATTGTGTAATCTTCCACCTCTCCATAACTAAAGGCTTCACAAGAAGTGGGAATGCCGTTGTATTTCATTGAAACTCGCATTCTTGTTTCTCCACCTACAGTACCTGAAGGAACCGTAAATGTGCCGCTATTTGGGGTATTTGTTGATGCGGCTTTGGACCAGACCAATTCGCCTGCATCGCCAAAATCATTATCGCCGTTATAGTCTATCCACACGGCATAACCTTCACTATAAACTGTTCCAGTCCAAGTAGGCGTAACCGTAATGGTGTAAGTAGAGCCTTCATTTAAGGTAGTAGAAATACTCGTAAAATCTGAATAAAGCTGGGCTCCAGATGCGTTGTTTATAGTGTTTAACTGTACTCGACTAATATATTCGTCACTCACATTATTTCCTTGGGAAGCACAGTAATCGCTTCCGCCGCCGCCACCATATGCAGCACCAACGCCTACAGCGTACCAAGCATTTGTTGTTGC
>CAXBDO010000222.1:0-4646 GCA_963974165.1 uncultured Aequorivita sp. | reverse complement strand
CTCTACTATCAGTTTCTCCTTTAAAAGGAACCCATCCACGCTGATGGCTTTTATATGAAAAGTATTCTGGAGTACTGAAAACAACTTTTACCTTATCTACAGGAATTGTTTCCTGAAATCTGAATTCGTCTATACTGAATATAAAAGGGGAATTGATGGTATATTTATATTCAATGATGCAGCCTTCGCGAACATCGGGCATGGTAATCTTGGTTTGGGTAATGAACTTATTGGTTTCTTCTTCAAAAATACCATCATTGCGAAGTTTTACTTCTTCAATTTTGCCGTTAGCATCCAGATAGTAGGTATAACCTTTTAATCCCAACAATTTATCTTCCCCTTCGTTTTTATAAAGATCTATCGTAGCTGTTGCGCGGTCAAAACCTTCTTTGGTGTAAATCTTAACACGCTCAAAATAATCGGTTACCATATACCAACCAGAATCTTGTGTATATTGAAATTCGGTTTTGGTTTCCCTGTAAATTATGGCAGCATCTGCAGTAGGATCTGTAGGATGTTCCTTTTGCGCCAGTTCTTCCTTGGAAACCTTTCCAAATCTATAATCTTGGGCAGTTAGGGAATTTATACAGCATAAAAATGCAACTAGAGTAATTAGGTTAGATTTCATAAGGAATCGGAGTTTATTGTACGGTTTGTTTTAAGAGTATTTTGGTTTTATCTAGACGGGAGATGGATCTAAAAAAGTCGCGGAAATTTTCATATTCAGAAGCAGGATATTCCCCCTTATTTAAAATCATAGTGCGATTATAGACCAATTTGTTGTCTGAGGTTGTACTGAAGCCCATTTGGTATTTTCCGAATTTGGTTTCCAAAATGGTATCTTCGGGGAGGCCATCAACTTCAAAATTATCGGGAATAATAACCTCCACGGCATCGGTATGTACGAAGCCATTATCTATATATAAATTTTGCTTTCTGCTTTCTATTCGTGGCGGTATGTATTGATTTTGGTTAAAAACATTGGCGCTGAACAAAAAGTCGTTGCCCACTGGGCTTGCATAGTTGTTGATGTTAAGGGTCAATTCTTCCGTAAAGACAACTTCTTCCCTATTATTATCCAACTTTACATCGGCAATTGTAAATCCGTTAATATAGCCCCACTTTTCTTTATAATGTTCATCTAGGTCTTCCTGCTTTTCTTTGGGAAGCATATATTTTTTATCGTACTGAAGTCCTTTTGAAACACTTTGGAAATTTACCACCACGTTCCCCTCGGTATCAATTTTAACCGTGGCATTATTTTCTTGTGTGTTTTCCTCCGTTTCGTAAATTTTAGTGTGCACTATTTTTCCACCCTCTGGAGTCATAATTAGCACATCCCTATCATCCGTAAAATTGCCAATGTAGCCATAGGGAGTGTCTTGGCTTGTACATTCCAGCCAGGTTATTTCATCGTTGTCTGGAATTCCAAGAATTACGTGATTACCCTGAAAGGAAGAAAAGTCTTCCATAATATCCCATTTCGTACTATCGCCATAAACCACAGTGTAATAAGACGGAACACCAACTGCCTCTAATAAGGCCTTGGTATAGTTTGTTAAGGCCTTACAATCGCCATAGCTTAGTTTATCCACTTCGGAAGCCAACATAGGTTTCCAACCGCCAATTCCTATATTTATACTTATATAGCGAACCTTATCTTGAACATATTGATAAACTTTTCTGGCCTTTCCTTCATTTGTAGTTTCATTGGCTACCAAACTTTTTACCTGCGCTATTGTGCCTGCAGGAAGTTCGGTTACATCTGAAAGAAGGCTTTTATCCATCCAGCTTCCAAATAAATTCCAGTCAGTTCCAATACCCGTGTGTCCTTTTAATTTAAAATTATTTAGGGCAACATAAACTATCGGGAATATATTACTGCCAGAGGGACAGTGTTCTTCGTACCGTATAGTGCTTATATCTTTAGCGGAAAAAATTAATTCATCTGGATTCTCTGAAATGGAAATATTATGACCTTCTAAATTTTTAGCCTTGAATTTTGGTTTATTGGAAGGATCGAACTTAATTTTCATTACACTATTCTTAGTGCTTTCGGCAAAATCAGCTAACGGCCTCCACGGACTTAAAAAGGCCGTATCGCCGGTTTCGGTCTCCCTGTCAAAAACTACTATATATGGATAGGTAGTGGGAGTATACCGCACGCCCAACATTCGGTCGTCGCTATAAATGCTAATGCCGGTGCGGCTAACATCCATAAAATCCTTCTTTTTGAAATGCTCTATTTGCTTACCCTGGCCATTGTAAATTCTAGCTTCAATAGATTTTACTTTTGAATTGGCATCATACAACCCATACATACGTGTGTCGCCATCGCCTTGTTTGTTGAGTACGGCTATAACCCGATGGGTTTTTACCGTCATTTTATTAATGTTTGTAACGTCTATTTCAACAAGCTCATCCAGAATAACGCTATTGGAATATTTGGTTAAATCTTTGGGAATGGAGGCTACGGAATAATTCGCCTGCGCGAAACCGAATGCTGTACAGCATAGCATTGCCAAACAAAAAAACTTTTTCATATGTAGCTTATATGAGAAATGGGACAATTGAACGATAAGATCATTCATAATGAAAATTGAATGTTGCGGGGAGCTAATTCAAGAAATTCTGTAAATGGAGGGCAATATATAAAAAATTCTAAAGGTTAAAAAAAAGTTAAAGGAATTATTCTCTTTTTTTTGTATCTATCCAAATTGTTACCGGTCCGTCGTTAACAAGCGCCACTTCCATCATGGCTCCAAACTTTCCTGTTTTTACCTGTTTATTCAATTCATTTTCAAGGTGCAATACAAATTTTCCGTACAAGGGAATGGCTGTTTCGGGTTTTGCAGCATTAATAAAGGAAGGTCTATTTCCCTTTTTAGTATTTGCGTGAAGTGTAAATTGGCTAACTACCAAACAGTCGCCATTAATATCTTGAACCGAAAGATTCATACCATCCGTTTCATCCGAAAAAATCCGTAAACGGCTAATTTTCCCTGCCAGCCAGTTAATGTCTTCTGCAGTATCTGCCTCTTCAATACCCAACAAAATAAGAAGCCCACTTTCTATTTCAGAATAAACCGTTCCTTCTATTGTAACACTGGCTTTACTTACTCTTTGAATTAATGCGCGCATTTGTTAATCAATTTAATTTTGGAAAAAAAGTTGAAAGTAGATGGTAGAAATTTTGAACTTTAGACTTTAAATTTTAATCCGCCTTTATTTCTCATAAATATCTTTTCTGAAATGGTCTTCTTCTCCTGCCAGAATTTGTAGATAACTTTTGTAGCGCGACCAGGCTATTTCTTCATCTTCCAAGGCATTTTTAACGGCGCAATGCGGTTCTTCCAAATGAAGACAATTGTTGAATTTACAATTTTCCTTTAATTCAAAAAATTCAGGAAAATAATCGCCCAACTCTTCCTTATCTATTTCAACCACGCCGAAGCCTTTTATTCCCGGGGTGTCTATAATCTGTCCGCCAAATGATAGATCGAACATTTCTGCAAAAGTAGTAGTGTGCTGGCCTTGGGAATGCTGTTCAGAAATTTTCGAAGTTTTTAAGGTAAGTCCCGGCTCAATGGTGTTAATCAAAGTAGATTTTCCCACGCCGCTATGGCCAGAAAACATGGTTACCTTGTCTTGCATCAAAGCTTTTACCTTGTCTATATTTTTTCCGGTAATTGCCGAAATCCCTATACACTCATATCCTATTTTTCTATAAAGTGCGGCAAGGAATTTAATTTCGAGCAATTCGTCTTCGTTGTAGGTGTCTATTTTATTGAAAAGCAGCACAGCTTTTATATGGTAAGCTTCTGCCGTTACCAGAAATCTATCAATAAAAGTGGTAAATGTTGGCGGGTTATTTAGTGTTATCAATAAAAAGGCAATATCGATATTGGCCGCTATAATGTGGGTTTGCTTTGAAAGGTTTACAGATTTACGGATAATGTAATTATTGCGCTCATCTATTTTTGAAATTACGCCAACAGTTTCATCTCCCTTTTTTTCAATTTCAAAATCAACGTGGTCGCCTACGGCAACGGGGTTGGTGCTTTTAATGCCTCCAAGCCTGAATTTACCCTTTATACGACAGTCATAAAAAGTTCCATTTTCCGCCTTGACGGAATACCAACTGCCGGTAGATTTATAAACTAGGCCTTTCATATTAATTCAATATTTATAAAATCAGAATTTGGAAAACCCATTTTAATTGTTTTGGTAAATGTGAAATTCAAGTTTAAACAATTCATGGCCCCAAAATTCTGAAAATTAAACCAAACCACAACTTTTTAATTGCATAGATGACCAATAATTTATAAATTGCACCAATAGTATGATTAATTACGATAATAATTTACTTATGGCTGTAGTACGTAAAACAGTAACATTTACCGAGCAACAAGATAAATGGATAAAAGCTCAAATTGAAGCAGGCGAATTTACGAACGATAGTGAGTATCTGCGCAATTTGGTGCGCCAAGATCAAGCGAACAATAGCAAGTTTTTGGCACTTAAAAATGCCATTACAGAAGGACTTGAAAGCGGTGTTAGTAAAAAATCGCTACCTGAAATTATGGAAGAGGTTGAAAAAAGAATGAAAGCAGATGGCCGTTTATAGCTTATCTTCAAAATCGGAA
>CAXBDO010000221.1:0-4661 GCA_963974165.1 uncultured Aequorivita sp. | reverse complement strand
GCCTTAACGGTCACCGTAGCGTGGGCGGCTACCGTGCTTCAATGTACAATGCGCTGCCGCTAGAAAGTGTTCAAGTTTTGGTAGATGTAATGCGGACTTTAGAGAAAGGAGCTTAAAAGGGCCAAATTTTAAATTAATAATATTCAATTAAAAATATGAAAGTACTAGCAAACGACGGAATTTCAAAAAGTGGAATAGATGCCCTGAAGGAAGCAGGATTTGAAGTTTTAACAGTGCACGTGGCACAGGAACAACTTGAAAATTACATAAACGAACATAAAGTCGATGTGCTTTTGGTGCGAAGCGCCACTACAGTACGAAAAAATATAATAGACAATTGCCCTTCAATAAAAATCATTGGCCGTGGCGGGGTTGGAATGGATAATATTGATGTAGACTATGCCTTAAAAAATGGCATTAATGTTATAAACACTCCGGCTGCCTCTTCAGAATCTGTGGCAGAGTTAGTTTTTGCGCATTTGTTTGGTGGAGTACGTTTCCTGCACAATTCAAACCGAAATATGCCCTTGGATGGCGATACAAAATTCAAACAATTAAAAAAGAATTACGGTGGCGGACGTGAATTGCGCGGAAAAACCTTGGGAATTATCGGGTTTGGAAAAATAGGGCGTCAAGTGGCGCGTATTGCCCTAGGTTGCGGGATGAAGGTTATTGCCAGCGACCAAGGCGTTGGTGAAGCCGATATTACCCTTTCCTTTTATGATGGGCAGGAAGTAACCTTAAAAATTAAAACTGCGCCTATAGATAAGCTAATTGCCCATAGCGACTTCATCAGTCTGCACGTACCGTCGCAATCTGGTTATTTAATCGGGAAAAATGAAATTGCCAAAATGAAAGATGGCGTGGGCATTATTAACACTGCCCGTGGCGGCGTCGTTAATGAAAAGGCATTACTTGAAGCTATTGAAGATGGAAAGGTATCCTTTGCGGCATTAGATGTTTTTGAAAACGAACCCACCCCTTCCATCAAGGTTTTAATGAACGAGTCTATTTCGTTAACGCCACATATTGGCGCTGCAACAGATGAAGCCCAAGACCGTATAGGCACTGAACTTGCCGAACAAATTATTGCTTTGTTGGGGAAACCATAGTTTTTTTAAGTAACTTGGTTACTATTGAAATTAAAATATTAAAATTAATACAGATGAAAAATTTATTAATTCTCCTCGTTTTTTCAGTCGCAATATTTAGTTGTGGTACAGGAGGTACTACCATAAATAGCGATACTTCATCCGAAACTATAAGCAATGACACTATCCGTATAGCAAATGATGAGCTGGAATATGAGATAATCATAATTGAACCTGGCTTCGATTCTTGGCTGATTTCGCAACCTCCTCGCGGATATTATGGGCAACAGAAATTGGAGGCGAAAAATATACAGTTTGTATCAGAATACAACTCACGCGTTCTTCAACCACAAACTTATTCGCCTAAGCTGTATACAGAACAGATTAACTACAATATGGGCGTAGATTACGGCTATGAAGTGAATTACCTATTGTATAACTACTTTGTGTATTTTCAGGAAAAATACAATCAAAAATTTATTGGCGGAAGAAATTGAAGAAACTTAAAGAACGTTGGAATATCGAAAACAACGGACAACTTTTTATAATATTTCTGGTTTTCGCAATAACCGGAAGCTCGGCAGCAAAGCTTGGTGCACCAGTAACTGACTTTTTTGAAATAACGGAAGAATTAGGATGGTACATCTATTGGCCATTTCGAATTTTAATAATTTTTCCCATCTACCAAATCCTATTGGTTTTTTTCGGCTGGGTATTTGGCGAATTTAACTTTTTTTGGACCTTTGAAAAGAAAATGCTCCGCAGTATGGGCTTAGGGTTTTTTCTAAAAAAATGACACTTTTTAAAAAAAATATTGTTCAATTTTTAGCCGCCACGATATTTTCGTTGGCGCTGCTGCTGTCTACCGCAGTAAAAGTTGCGCACACCTTTGAAGGCCACGAGCACCGCGCTTGTACTGATCTTTCAACCCATCTGCACGAAAAGCAATTAGACTGCTCTATTTGCGATTTTCATTTTTCAATTTTTAATTTTACTCCACAGCAAGTTGCTGAATTCAGTGTATTTCACAGTTTTAAATCTGTAGATACATTTTATTTACTGCCCGAATTCAGTAATAAAACTTCACATTACTTCCTTCGCGGACCTCCTGCCCTTTCTTGATTAGTAGATTTTTATTCCAATTATTATTTTAAAATCAAGAAAGCATGAAAAAATTATTATGCTTGTTTGTGGTATCTCTATTATACACTGCAGCAAGCTCACAAAATTCCTTGTCAGGAACCATTACCTCAAAAAATTCGGAAGAAACCATTCCCGCAACTATATATATTCCCCAAATTGAAAGAGGCACAGTTGCCGATTTTGATGGCAAATATGAATTAATAAATATCCCCGACGGTCGTTATAACGTTATTTTCTCATCCTTGGGGTACGCAACCATTTCGAAAAGAATAACTTTTTCAAAAGGTGAAAAAATTATTGAAAATCTCCAATTGGAGGAAAGCACCGTGGAAATGGAAGAAGTAATTATTTCTACCCCCTTTCACAAATTACAGAGTGAAAATGTGATGAAGGTAGAGCGCGTTTCTATGAAAGATTTAAATGCCTCCGGCGCCGTTACCCTTGCCGATGGTATTAAAAATATTGCGGGTGTAAATATAATCAGTACCGGAACGGGCATTGGGAAACCTGTAATTAGAGGTTTAAGTTCAAACCGTGTACTTACTTACGCCCAGGGCGTTAGGTTGGAGAACCAACAGTTTGGCGATGAACACGGATTGGGAATAAATGAAGCAGGCATTGAAAGCGTAGAAGTAATTAAAGGCCCGGCGTCGTTACTTTATGGCAGCGATGCTCTTGGTGGAGTTCTTTATTTGAACCCCGAAAAATTTGCGCTCTCAGGCGAAACAAATGGCGATTTAAGCAGCTCTTATTTTTCTAATACTTTGGGCACATCCACAAATTTGGGGATTAAAACCTCGGGGGAGAAATTTAAGTTTTTAGCGCGTGGCTCCTATTCCAGTTTTAGCGATTATGAAACAGGCGCGGCGTATCGCGTAACTAATTTACGCTTTAACGAAAAAGATTTTAAAACAGGAATTCAATTTTCCGGTATCCGTTTGGGGAACAAACAGTTACCAAGGACTTGGAATTGCCTTTTCAGGAAATTGACAATCACATTTTAAGTTTTGACAACACTTTATTCTTTACAAATTCTAGTTTAGATATAAAGGCTGGATATTTGTTCAACGACAGACGCGAATTTGAAGAAACACCAGATGTTGCAGCGCTTCAGCTAAAATTGAATACCTTCAATTACGATGTGAAATATCATTTGCCCCAACTAGGCAATTTCGAAACGATTGTTGGGTTGCAGGGAATGCTTCAAACCAATAAAAATTATGGCGAAGAAATCTTAATTCCCGATGCTCAGACAACAGATATTGGAATTTTGGCCACCTCGCACTACCATCTTGAAAAAGTAGATTTACAGGCAGGGATACGTTTCGATTCCAGAAAGATTGAAAGTGATGCCAACCTAACTCCGGCAGATGAGGAATATATAGCGGCGCTGGAAAAAACATTTACAAGTTTTACTGCTGCCGTGGGAGCTAAAATGGATCTGTTTACCAACCTATCTGCCCGTGTTAATTTGGCCAGTGGCTTTCGGGCGCCAAATTTAGCCGAACTGACTTCAAACGGGGTACACGAAGGTACAAACCGTTTTGAACGTGGAAATAGCAATCTTACCAACGAACAGAATTTCCAAACAGATGTAGCTTTAGAATACAGAAATGAACATATAGAGTTTTTCGGAAATGGTTTTTATAATGCGGTAAATAACTTTATATTCCTTTCACCCACAAATGAAATAATTGATGATACGCAAGTGTTCAATTATTTGCAGGATAATGCTTCGTTATTTGGAGGTGAGCTGGGGTTTCATCTTCACCCACACCCATTGGACTGGTTGCATTTTGAAAGCAGTTTCGAAACCGTAACCGGAAAGTTAAACAATAGCAATTATTTACCGTTAATTCCTGCAAATACATTCCGCAATACTTTTAGAGTCGTGTTGAATGACGGAAAGACCAGAAAATTCAGTACCGCCTTTGTTACTCTTGAAAACACGTTTAACCAAAAAAACGTTAGCGATTTTGAAACACGAACAAGTGGTTATTCCTTACTGAGTGCAGGAGCTGAAAGCAGTTTTCAACTTAAAAAAGTATTGTTGAAAATAGGAGTGAATGCTACCAACCTTACCGATAAGGAATATATTTCGCATCTTTCGCGATTTAAGCCAGATGGTATTTTTAATATTGGAAGAAGTATAAATGTAAATTTAAAGCTGGAAATATAGAAAAAGCCCCAAATTGGGGCTTTTTTTTATTCGTTTGAGCGAATTTTAATAGTTCGAACCTGCGGTTGTTTTTTCCATACAAACGTATAGAGCCACATTAATGTAAAGGTTGGAATAACATCTGTAAATGGTATAATTTCTTCAAGAAATACCAGAACCGATGCCACTCTACCTTCGGTGCCCTTATACATTTCAGACATTTTTTTTGCGGCAAAAGGCGCCCAAAGTAAATCTAAAAACGGCCCCAC
>CAXBDO010000220.1:0-4682 GCA_963974165.1 uncultured Aequorivita sp. | reverse complement strand
TCGAACCTAGACTCTTCTGTACCAAAAACAGACGTGTTGCCAGTTACACCATGGGCCAATTAATAATTAATCACTCTGAACTTACGCAGTCAAAATACGTTTCCGCGTTGAAGGCGCAAATTTAATACAAAGTTTTTGTTGCGCAAACATTTTTTTAGAAAAAACACAGAATATTTTTTTCCGCTTGAGAAATACGTAAAAATAAAGGGCAACATGCCACGTTAGCACAATTACATACTTGGGGCTATCCATATTATTAGTAAATTCGTCCCATAAAAATTTCAAGTGCTTATGGGTTCTTTCAACTTTACAAAATGGAACAAAATTACGGGTTGGCTTGTATTTGCTATTGCCCTTACTACCTATTGGTTAACGGTAGAACCAACCGCAAGTTTTTGGGATGCGGGCGAATATATTACAACAGCAAGTAATCTTGAAGTTGGCCATCCTCCCGGGGCACCCCTTTATCAGTTGCTTGGTGCCTTTTTCTCCATTTTTGCGGCAGACGCTTCCCAAATTGCACTTACAATTAATTTAATGTCTGTTTTTTCCAGTGCGTTTACCATACTTTTTATGTTTTGGTCGCTCACTATTTTATTGACCAACGTAATTTCAAAACATCAAGAAATAGGTAAATTGAACGCTATTGCCATTATTGGAAGTGCCGCCGTTGGCGCTTTGGCCTTTGCTTTTACCGATAGTTTCTGGTTCAACGCTGTGGAAGCCGAAGTATATGCAAGTGCTGCATTCCTAATGTCAGTTTTATTCTATACGGCCCTTCGTTGGGAGCGCGAAATGTTCGAGCCCCGCGGGAACCGCTGGGTAATTTTAATTGCATTTATTATTGGGCTCTCTTTTGGGGTGCATTTTATGGCATTGCTTACAATTCCGGCAATTGGGTTTTTGTATTTCTTTAAGCACTATAAAACGGTTACAATTAAAAACTTCATTATCGCAAATGTTGTTACCGTAGCCATTCTACTTTTCATTTTTAAACTATTATTGCCAATGACAATGAAGTTCTTTAGCGGATCGGAATTGTTTTTTGTAAACAGCCTAGATCTGCCATTTAACTCAGGAACCATCTTCGCGGCACTTCTTTTTATAGTTCTATTTATATATGGCCTTCGCGTAACCAGGAAAAAAGGGTTTGTACAGTTGAATACGCTATTACTTTGTGTTCTCTTTATATTTATTGGGTTTTCCAGCTGGTTAATGTTGCCAATTCGCGCCAATGCCGGTACGGTAATAAATGAAAATAACCCAAACAATGCACGCGAGCTTTTAGCATACTATAACAGGGAGCAATATCCTGAAACCCATTTATTCTATGGGCCCCTTTTTACCGAAACCTATGTAGGTCTAGATCTGGACAATCCGTATAAGGACGATAAGCCGAAATACGAAAAAGATGAAGCAACCGGCAAATACATTATTGTAAATAATTACAAAAATGCCAGCCAGAACACGGAAGATTCACAAAAAGCATTTATGCCACGTATGTGGAGTACGGAGCACAACGCCAATTATATGGAATTTACCGGCGGTTTGGATTTTTCGGTTAAAAGTGAATATTTAAGCGAGCCCCGTTTGGTGGAAGAGGTTAACAAATTTAAACAAGCCTACAATCAAGGCCTGGTAGATAAAACAGATTATGATAAATTCCTGAAAAACTTCGGCAATTATCTAGACATTCAAAAACCGTCCTTTTTTAAGAATATGAAATTCATGTTCGAGTTTCAGTTTGGGTATATGTACTGGCGTTATTTTATGTGGAATTTCACCGGAAGGCAGGACGATGTGCAAGGCCAATACACAGATTTGCACGGTAACTGGCTTAGCGGCGTAAAATTCATAGACGAACTGCGCCTTGGCAACCAAGATAGTCTTACTAGTGATATGAAGGACAACAAAGCTAGAAATACCTACTTCTTCCTCCCACTTATTTTAGGAATTATAGGTTTGGTTTTTCACTTTAAAAACGACCAAAAAAGTTTCTGGGTGCTTTTGGTTCTTTTCATATTTACCGGCCTGGCGTTAAAAGTATATTTAAATGAAAGGCCCTTCGAGCCCCGAGAACGCGACTATGCCCTAGTGGGAAGTTTTTATGTATTCGCGATGTGGATTGGCTACGGGGTTTATGCGCTTTTCGATTTGGCAAAAGGATATTTAAAACCAAAAATAGCTTTGCCGGTGGTACTTACCATTTCGGCATTGGCGGCACCAATTTTATTGGCTACCCAAAACTGGGACGACCATGATAGAAGCAACCGCTACACCGCACAGTCTATGGGAAAAATGTATCTAGACTCCTGCGATGAAAATGCAATCCTTTTTACTATTGGAGATAACGACACCTTTGCACTTTGGTATGCGCAAAATGTGGAAGGATACAGGCAAGATGTACGTATTATTAATACCAGCCTCTTCCAAACAGATTGGTATATAGACGATATGAAGAAAAAGGCCTTCTCCAGCGATCCTATTCCTTCCCAATTAACCCACAGCAAATACCGATGGGGAACACGCGACTTTTTGATTTACCAAAAAACCACCCAAGACACAATCGATATTAAAACTTGGATGAATTTTGTGGCCAACGACAGTCCCGCAACCCAAATGGAATTGCCAAGCGGGCAGCAGGTAAATACCTTTCCTTCTAAAATAATCCGTATTCCCGTAGATAAGGAAGCGGTATTGCGCAACGGAATTGTAGATGCAAAAGACGCCGATAAGATTGTTCCTTATATAGATATAAATCTAAAAAGCGACATTCTTTATAAAAATAGAATGATGATGCTGGATATAATCGCAAACAACAATTGGGAACGCCCTATCTATTTTAGCGGCGGCAGCTTCGGCGACGACGATTATCTTTGGATGAAAGATTATTTGCAATTAGACGGCGTTGTATATAAACTGGTGCCAATAAGAACTGCTATAGACAAACGAAGCCCTTTTGATATGGGCCGAATAGATTCCGATAAAATGTATGATATCGTTATGTCGTGGGATTGGGGCAATAGCGGCAGCCCAGATATCTACCACGATACCGAAACGCGCAGAAACGGTATTACGTACCGAAGCAATCTTGCTCGCTTGGCAGAAGCACTTATAAACGAGAATAAACTGGAAAAGGCAGAAAAGGTCCTCGACCTTGCAATGGAAAAAATGCCAATAGACTATTTTGAATACTATTCGCTCTTGGAACCATATGTAATTGGCTATTATGAACTTGAAAAACCTGAAAAAGCAAGAAAAGTTTACGAGCAGGTTTCAAGAAAATACCAAGAAAACCTAACTTACTACAACAGTTTAAAATTCAACAAGCAGCGTGGCATTGCCCAAGATATAATTAGCGATATGGAACGCTACAGAAGTTTGGTACAGTTAGTTGTGGTTTATGATGAAGAAAAGTACGGCCGCGCCGAGGCAAAAACCTTCAACGACTATTTAAAACTGTTCCGTCATTTCTACTCGCCAGATGAAGCTATGGATTTAGACAAAGATGTTGAAGCAGATTCGGCAATCGAAATTCCCATGGACTCAAATGCCTTAAAGGAAATGGAGCGAGTGCCCACAAACCAGATAAATGAAGAAATCCCGGTAAATTAAAAAAAGTGCAACTAGGTTTCGCAAAAATGCCCAGATTCATTCAGTGGTTTTACCCTGGACGAATTTGGGCATTTTCGCGTAAAGAAAATACCGTTTATCTTACTTTTGATGATGGCCCCATTCCAGAAGTTACGCCCTGGGTTTTAGATACGCTTAAAGATTACAGCGCCAAGGCCACCTTTTTCTGCATTGGCGATAACGTTGAAAAACACCCGGAAATTTTTACCAGAATCCTTACTGAAAACCATGTAGCGGGCAACCACACTTATAACCACTTAAATGGCTGGAAGACGAATACTATCGAATACGTTCAAAATGTTTTGGAATGCAGGGAAATTGTGGATTCTGAATTGTTCCGCCCGCCATACGGAAGGCTAACTTCAAGGCAAGCAAAAATTCTTCGGAAAAAAGGCTTTAAGATTGTAATGTGGGAAATTATCAGTTTTGATTATGACGCATCCGTTTCCGAAGAAAAATGTCTTCAAAACGTATTAAGAAATATTAAGCCCGGAAGTATAATCGTATTCCACGATAGTTTAAAGGCAGAAAAAAACCTTCGCTATGTATTGCCGAAGGTATTGGAATATATTTCCGAAAAAGGCTGGAGATGTTCAAGCATTTAAAATTTTCACCTATTTCAATATACTCTTTGCGGGCTAGGGAAATTTAAACGTATTCTTTAACCAGACCTATAAGCGTATTGGCATCCTGCTCGCCGCTTTGGCGCCACTTCATTTCGCCGTCTTTGTAGATCATAAGTGTTGGGAGTCCCTTCACCCTAAGTGCTTCGGCAAGTTCTTTGTTCTTTTCAACATCAATCTTAATTACCCGCGCTTTATCGCCTAGTGCCGCAGCCACGTCTCGTAAAACGGGGTGCATTTCTTTACAGGCTTCATCCCATTCTGCATAAAAATCCAGAAGTACCGGGATTCTTGTTTCAATTAATTCTCCAAATTTTGACATTTGCCTAATTATGTTAGTTGAACAATTGTATTACAAATATAACATTTCCGCATTATTATACGGTATTCTGTTTCTTTTTAAGTTGGATAACGGTAATCTCTGGC
>CAXBDO010000219.1:0-4705 GCA_963974165.1 uncultured Aequorivita sp. | reverse complement strand
GATTGGTAATGTTATCGATAAATTTCCTGTCGTGCGAAATTACAATAACCGCTTTTGCCTTATTGAGCAAGAAGTCTTCCAACCAAATTACAGATTCAATATCTACGTGGGTTGTGGGCTCATCCAGCAAGATTAAATCTGGTTTTTGAAGTAGCAACTTAGCCAACTCAATACGCATACGCCAGCCACCACTAAATTCGGAGGTTGGCCTGTGCAGGTCGCTTCTTTTAAAACCAAGGCCACGTAGTGCTTTTTCTACTTCGGCCTCATAATTTATTTCTTCAAGCGCGTAATATTTTTCCCCCAATTCAGCCACCTTGGTGATTATATTCATATACGCATCACTTTCATAATCGGTGCGGGTTTCCAGTTCTTTGTTTAGGCGTTCCATTTCGTTGCGCATTTCAAATATCTGTTTAAATGCTTTGGAAGCTTCCTCAAAAACGGTTGCTGTATCATCTGGCAATAAATGCTGTGGCAAATAAGCAATAACGGCATCTTTTGGGGCGCGCACATTGCCTCGGGTAGGTTTTTGAACCCCGGCAATTATCTTCATCATGGTACTTTTTCCGGCGCCGTTTTTTCCCATTAGGGCAATTTTGTCGTTTTCGTTTACCACAAAATTAACATCGCTAAAAAGCGTATCGCCACTAAATTCTACCGCTAAATTATCTATTGAAATCATATAAAATTTTTAAGGCTGCAAAACTATTAAAAAGAAGTGGATTGGCAGTTAATGGAATAGCACTACTTACCATCTTAGCATTCATAAAGATAAAAAAGGGCCAATATCTTTATTTAGTAGTCATCTTCGCACAGCTTTTACACCGGTATTGTGCATAAGCTTTTGTAAATTCACAGTTCTAATTTTCTGAACCCCAAATTTTGTAAGAAAACCTATGTGATCGAGAATTTAAATCACTAGAATGAAATTACATAATTTAACCAATCGTTTCTTTAATTTGGAAGGCCGGCTATATAGCGGCAATCTTTCAGAAGTTGCATCAAAGATTGAAACTGCTTTAGATAGAACTTCTTCGCTAGTAATAAACATGGATTCTTTAGAAAAATTTGACACCGCAGGTGCCTATATGCTCTACATAGCCCGAAACAAGGCGCGGGAAAACAACAAAGAAATTATATTGGTATGCAGAAAAAACAAGATGGTAAAGCGTATCTTCAATTTTGCGGGCATCCGTTACAACAATAAAATTCCTAAGGTGATATAGGTATCCTTATCCTAAAAATTACTTCCTTTAAATAATTTGAATTTGCCAAAAAATAAGAACCCGAACTTAAATAGTTCGGGTTCTTGTCAAAATAATTGGGGAGATTAAAGCCCATAAGGCTTATCTCAAATATAAGAAAGTTTAATTTTAATCAATCTTAATTGGGAAAGTTTTAATTGTAATGGGAAGTATGGCCTACACTCATCCACCCAAACCTCAAAATAAAACAAGTTCTAAAAATGTGCGGTGAGAGCAAGTATAAAATTTCTTCCCGCGCCTGAAATTCCCGAACTGTAGGGGCGGTACCGTTGGTCTGTTAAATTTTCTATGCCCCCACTAATATCCAAGGTTTCATTTAGTTTATATAAAGTCTTAAAATTAAGTGTGTACCAAGCAGGTGCAAAAGCATTGCCATTCGCATCTAAGGCATAGATTTCTGTTTTTTCCTTTTCGCTTTCCGGAAGGTCATCAAAATCAAATTTTCCCTGATAATTAAGGTTCACTTCCATACTCAATTTGTTGGCTTTATAATTTAGGCGCGAAACTGAATAAAAGGGCGCGGCATGACGGGAAGGGCTGGTTTCGCCATTATCCAATTCCTCTTCCCCTTTTTGCAGATTAACGTCTGTTGAAAACCCAAATCCTTTTGGCAATTTAACCTCAACCCCTGCCTGCAGCCCATAGACATGTGCCACGGCAGCGTTTTGTATTGCCTGTACCCGGCTCAATTCGCCTTGGTACATTATACTGTCCAATCCATTCAATTTATAATCGCGGCGCACCAATGCATCTTTAAGCGAGGTATAATATGCGGTTACGTCTACCTTCACCGCATCGCCAAAAACTTTAGCAATTCCCAGATCGGCATTATAGGCGTATTCAGGTTTTAAATCTAGGTTGGGAACCACAACACTGCCAGGTTCCGAATCGAACACCTTGCCCACATCATCTACGTTTGGCGCCCTAAATGCAGAACCTAAATTGGCACTTAAAACCCATGAACCGCTTGGACGGTACACCCCGCCAATACTACCGGTTAAAGCGCCATTTTTTAAATGGGCTTCGGTGAAAGGGAATGGATAAAATGTAGTATCAAATTCCGAATCCAGTAAAATGTAATTGTAGCGCGCGCCCCCACTTAAAGTGAATTTATCGGAAACCTTAAATTCATCTGTTATATAGACAGCCAATGATTGCCAGGTTGAAGCAGGATAACGGGATGGACCCGCCTCTGAAATTTCCGTGGAGATATCTGTAAGCATTCCAGTAGAAGTTACATCGTTCAAAACATATTCCAGTCCATAAAACAAGGTATTACTTTCAGTAGTGGCCTTAATAAAATCGAGGTTTACGGAATAGGCGCTTACTTCCTCTGCCTGGGTATTTCGCTCGGTCTTGTTAAGCGTTCTGTCTATTCTACTTTCCTCGAACCATTGGTGTGCCAAGCGAACACTCATTTGGTCGAACACCGAATTGTTGGCCGTATGATTAAGGTTTAAATTGTTCATCATCCAAATCTGCGGACCGTAATCCCATTCGGCATAACGGGCAGTGCCATTACGTTTGCGAAGGTGCCTATCGTATCTGCCATAAGGCGAAGTTTCAGAAAAATGAAAACCATACTGAAAATCCCAGTTGGCATTGGGCTGAAAACGAATTTTCTGCATCATATTTATTTGCGAATAGGCCGAAGGAATCTGCAATAATTTGTCATCTTGTTTTATAACAACATCGGTACTGTCTTGCCTTTGCACATAATAATCTTTTATGTAATCTTCTGGGCCGTGGCTTCCCTGCCGCAGGTGGTCATAATCCCACGAAGTAATACTGCTTACAAAGGCCCACTTTTTGAACCCTAGATTCACATCAAAATGGCCGGTTTTTTCATTGTTGGCGGAAGAGTAACGCACATTTGCCTTGCCTGTAATTAAAGGCGAATTGGTTAAGGAAAGCCGTGGGGTAAGCGTTTGAAAGCTCATAACGCCACCAATAGCATCGCTGCCGTAAATTACAGACCCTGGCCCAAAAAGCACTTCGGCGGCTTCAACGGCAAAAGGATCTATACTGATTACATTTTGAATGTTTCCCGAACGGAAAATAGCTGTGTTCATTCGCACGCCGTCTACGGAATACAGCAGTCTGCTTGTTGCAAATCCGCGAATCATGGGGCTTCCTCCCCCCTGCTGACTTTTCTGCACAAATACTTTTCCGGAAATGCTTAATAGGTCGGCCGCCGTTTGTGGGTTTTGGAGCGCGATATCTTTGGTGGAAATTGAAATTATTTTTGAAGGCACATCGTCGCTACTCTGCCGCCAGCGTGACCCTGATACCACCACAGCATCCAGACTTAAGTTTGAAGGCTCCAATACCAACTCGAACTTTTCTTCTTCTAATTGCGAATAACTTTTAATAAGCGTTTTATAGCCAAGGCTACGGATCTCAATTTTTTCTGAATTTTTAAAAGCACTAATTTCTGCTTGGCCTTTTGCATTTGTGGTAACATATTGTTTTGCTTGGGCGCAACTGAGCGTGACCAACTCTACCGGATTGTTTGAATCGGCATCTTTTATGGTGATTGTTTGGGCGAAGGTGGTTTGCCAAAAACTAAGAAGCAGAAAAAGAACAAAGATTTTTTTCATTATAAAAATAGGTTGTATCTAATTAAATGAAGAAGAATAGACTACAAATAATATATTCTAAATAGGTTAAGCGAAGTTACTTCTTCCCCTTTATAGCATGCCAAGATTTTTTAGCACCCATTACAATCAATAAACAAATGAACCCAACAATAAGGCCAACAATAAATTCATTTATTATTGAAGGAATGTTCGGCAAGTAATGGTGGAAAAAATCGATGTTATGGACAAAAATACCGCCCGCAACCAAAATTAATGCAATGGTACCAATGACGCTTAAAGACTTTATAACCCTGGGCAGGGCCTGCACCAATAAAATTCCTAGTTTATGGGAAAAGCTCTTTTCATTTTTGTTGCGTTTTATAAGTTTGTAGCCCGCTTCGTCCATGCGCACAATAAGCGCAACAATACCATAAACCCCTACTGTTGCAACCAAGGCTATAATGCTAACTACTATAATCTGGGTAGTTAATGATTCTTTTACAACAGTACCCAAAGCGATGATTACAATCTCAATAGACAGAATAAAATCTGTTACAATAGCAGATTTAACCCTTTCCTTTTCAATTGCCAAAATTTCACTTTCGGTTAGATTTTCAGCGGCCAATGATTCTTTGGAATGGGTATGTGGAAAGAAGAATTCATATATTTTTTCGGCCCCCTCATATGCCAGATACAGACCTCCCAAAATTAGGATAATGGTAACCGCCCACGGCAGAAATGCACTCAGCAAAAATGCAATGGGAAGAATAATCAGTTTATTTAAAAATGAGCCCTTGGTGATAGCCCATAACACGGGAATTTCACGTGAAGATGCAAAACCCGAAGCCTTTTCGGCAT
>CAXBDO010000218.1:0-4709 GCA_963974165.1 uncultured Aequorivita sp. | reverse complement strand
AACCTCTGGATATAAAATAGCAAGCGGAATGCCCGGAAATCCACCCCCAGTACCCACATCAAGAATTTTAGATCCGGGTAGAAAGGGTTGAATTTTTGCAATTCCCAAGGAATGAAGCACATGCCGAAGATAAAGCTCGTCAATGTCCTTTCTGGAAACAACATTGATTTTTAGGTTCCAATCGCCGTAAAGCTCTTGTAACTGGGCAAATTGCTTCTGTTGAAGTTCGGTAAGCTCTGGAAAATATTTTAATATGAGTTCCATAAATTTATTTGAGAGGCAAAAGTATGGTATCTTTGGTAAAATTATGATTTTGTACCAATCGATTTCCACAAAAGTTGTATATTTTTGTACTTTTCCCGGTAAAAAATTTCAGTTAATAAATTCATTTTGACATATACAAACCTAAATTTCTCTAGAGTAGATAGCGCAAAATTCTTCAGGACCCTAAACAAACGCGTTAACGATTATTTTAAAGATAATAACATAGCCCGTACGGGCAACTGGAAATTGCATTTGAAAACTATTATTATGTTTTCAATTTACCTTATCCCCTATTTTCTTTTACTTACACTTAATGTTCCCGGATGGGTGCAATTACTCTTTACGGTAATTATGGGTGTTGGTATGGCAGGCGTGGGAATGAACGTTATGCACGATGCAAACCACGGATCCTATTCTTCAAAAAAATGGGCGAATAAGGTAATGGGCAGCAGTATGTATATACTTGCTGGCAACGTTTACAATTGGCAGGTACAGCACAATGTCTTGCACCATACCTATACCAATATCCACGGCCACGATGAAGATTTGGAGGCAGGTAGAATCCTTAGATTTTCAAAACATTCCAAATGGAACAAAATGCACAAGTTCCAGCACTGGTACAGCATATTTTTTTATGGCTTGTTAACCTTTAACTGGGTGCTCACCACAGATTTCTTTCAAACAAAAAGATATTTGGCACGTAAACTTTCCTACGGAAAACTGCCAAAACCAATTACCCAGTGGAGCATACTGGTTGTGACAAAACTTATTTACATTTCACTTTGGATTGTTATTCCTATATTGTTTTTCAACATTGTTTGGTGGAAAATTTTGGTAGGTTTCTTTATAATGCATTATGTTGCAGGTTTAATTTTGAGCATCGTTTTTCAACTTGCGCATGTGGTTGAAGATACCGATATTCTATTGCCGCATGAAAGTGGGACTATGAAAAATACTTGGGCCATTCACCAATTGTTTACTACCACAAATTTTGGCACTAAGAACAAAATTGTGAACTGGTACACAGGAGGTTTGAACCATCAAGTAGAACACCATATTTTTCCGAATATTAGCCACGTGCACTATAAGAATATTTCAAAAATTGTGAAGAGCACTTCCAAAGAATTTAACCTCCCTTACAAAGAATATAAAACTACCCGCAAGGCTATTATTGCGCATTTCCGCCATCTGAAGGAAATGGGGCTTAAGCCTGCCGTACCCGCATAATTTATGGACAACAGACTTTCAAAACGCGTAAACGAGATGGCCATTTCGGCTACGCTGGCCATGGCCGCAAAAACAAGAGAACTTAAGGAACAAGGAATTGACATTATAGGCTTAAGCCTTGGAGAGCCAGATTTTCCCATTCCCGAGTATATTAAAGATGCTGCCATCCAGGCAATACAGGACGATTACCATTCGTACACACCTGTAGATGGTTATGGCGATCTTAAAAAAGCCATTATCACTAAATTTAAAAGAGATAATAACTTAGATTACAAACCTTCGCAAATTGTGGTTTCTACTGGCGCCAAGCAATCTTTGGCCAATTTAACCATGGTGCTTTTAGATGAAGGCGATGAAGTTTTGCTGCCGGCCCCATATTGGGTAAGCTACGCAGACCAATGCAAGGTTGCCGGAGGAGTTCCGAAGGAAATTCCAACCACAATCGAAAACGATTTTAAAGTAACCGCCGAAGATCTTGAAGCGGCTATAACCCCAAAAACCAAACTTATTATTTACAGTTCGCCCTGCAACCCAAGCGGTTCGGTGTACAGTAAAAAAGAGCTGCGCAAGTTGGCCGATGTTTTGGTTAATTACCCAGATGTAATTGTTATTAGCGACGAAATATACGAACATATTAACTTTAGTGGCGGCCATGCTTCAATGGCTGAATTTGAAGATATGTACGATCGCACCGTTGTGGTTAATGGAGTTTCAAAAGCGTTTTCCATGACCGGCTGGCGTATTGGGTATATTGGCGCCCCAGAATGGATTGCAAAAGCCTGCAATAAAATGCAGGGCCAAGTAACCAGTGGCGCAAATGCTATTGCCCAAAGAGCCACAATTACCGCTTTGTAAAATTCGCCGAGCAAGATAAAATTTATGGTAGATGCCTTTAAGGAAAGAAGAAAGTTAATTCTAGACTTGCTTTCAGAAATTGAAGGATTTAAAACCAACCAGCCTGAAGGTGCATTTTATGTGTTTCCGGATATTTCATATTTCTTCGGAAAAACCCTTCGCGGGAAAAACATCAATACTGCCTCAGACTTTTCGCTTTATCTTTTAGAGGAAGCCAAAGTAGCTACCGTTACGGGTGAAGCATTTGGCGATCCAAACTGTATCCGTCTTTCGTATGCAGCTTCTGAAACGGAAATAAAAGAAGCAATGCGCCGAATTAAGGAGGCGCTGAGCTAACTTTTATATAAATCCAACAGACGATTTTAGATATTGAATTTTAAAACCCAAAGCACAAATATTGCTTTGGGTTTTTTCATTTGCCTTATTACCGTATTTTTACAAAAACTTAAAAAATGGCCAAAATATTATTATTGGGAAGCGGAGAATTGGGAAAGGAATTTACCATCGCCGCCAAGAGAATCGGACAAACCGTAATTGCTGTAGACAGCTATAAAAATGCACCCGCAGCTCAGCTGGCAGATTTCTCTGAAGTAATAAATATGTTGGACGGCAAAGCTTTGGATGCCCTGGTTGAAAAATACAAGCCAGATTATATAGTGCCCGAAATTGAGGCCATTCGTACCGAACGATTTTATGAATATGAAAAACAAGGCTATACCGTAATTCCTTCGGCGAAAGCGGCAAATTTTACAATGAATAGAAAATCGATTCGCGATTTGGCGTCGAAGGAATTGGGTTTAAAAACTGCTGAATATCAATATGCAACCTCAGCTGAAGGATTGAAAAAAGCTGTTTCGGAAATAGGAATGCCCTGCGTTGTAAAGCCATTAATGTCTTCCAGCGGAAAAGGCCAAAGCACCATAAAAACCGAGGCCGATATTGAAAAAGCTTGGCAGTACTCCCAAGATGGTTCGCGGGGCGATGTGGCAGAGGTAATTGTAGAAGCATTCGTGAATTTTAATTATGAAATTACATTGCTAACAGTTACCCAACAAAATGGCAATACGCTCTTCTGCCCGCCTATTGGCCATCGCCAAGAACGTGGCGATTATATGGAAAGTTGGCAACCGGCACCAATGCAAGTGAATGTTTTAAAGGAAGCCCAGCATATGGCCCAAAAAGTTACCACTGCCTTAACCGGATGCGGTATTTGGGGCGTTGAGTTTTTTGTTGCTGAAGATGGCGTCTATTTTTCAGAACTATCTCCCCGCCCACATGATACGGGAATGGTTACTTTGGCAAAAACGCAAAATTTCACCTTCGCGCAATTTTAGGTTTACCTATACTCGAAATTACCCAAGAGCGTATAGGTGCAAGTGCCGTAATTCTAGCTTCCGAAAATTCTGAAAACCCAACTTTTGAAGGTCTGGAGACAGTTGCAGCTTCGCCAAAAACAGATTTTAGAATCTTCGGCAAACCCACTTCCCGTCCGTACAGAAGAATGGGTGTTGTACTCACTTATGATAATGTTGGCGGAGATATTTCAGAAGTAACCCAAATGGCCAAAGATTTAGCCAAATCAGTAAAAGTAGTTTCAAATTAAATTAAAAATTTCGAACTTTCAATTTTTAACCTGAAATCTGGAACTTGGAACTTAACGGTTCCTCCAGAAAAACGGCGTTAAAAGAATTAGCACGGTAAAGAGTTCCAATCTCCCAATAAGCATCAGGAAGCTAGACCACCATTTTGCGGCCTCTGGAAGGCTAGCGTAATTATCTACGGGGCCAAGACTACCAAGTGCCGGCCCAACATTCCCCAAGGTGGAGGCAGCGCCGCCAAGTGCGGTTTGAAAATCTAACCCGAGCCAAGAAAACACCAAAGTTCCAACAATAAAGGAAAGCATATAAAGAATGAAAAAGCCCAGTATATTAAATACAATTGGCTGTGGTACCGCTTTACTATTATAGCGAACGGGCAAAATAGCGTGTGGGTGAAGGGTTCTTTTAAATTCCAGTACGCCATTTTTTATCATAAGCAAGTGGCGCATTACTTTTATACCCCCCGCAGTTGAACCAGCACAGCCGCCAAGGAACATCATTCCAAAAAAGAAAATGGTTAAAAATGGGGTCCACAGAGTATAATCCGCACTTACAAAACCTGTGGTGGTAATAATGGAAAGCACTTGAAAAAGCCCGTGGCGAAAGGCACTTTCAAATTGCCCCCAAACCATAGGGTGAAAAATACTGGAAACTGTTAAGTCTGCTTCAAAATAGATTAGTAAAGCGGCGACTATAGTAAGCCCAACAATTAAAGCGGAATATACTTTAAATTCTTCGTCCTGGAATATTTTTTGAAATTTTCTT